>DKAX01000131.1:2867-3153 GCA_002450975.1 Proteobacteria bacterium UBA6915 | reverse complement strand
TACCGAAGCCATGGACAAACTGGGTGTTGAACGTCGTCTGTATACTGCCGGTGAGCACAAAGGCATGCTGGATCCCTTTTCCAAAGAGAACCCGGCCGATGTGGCGCATGTCAAGACAATGTTAAATAACATTCATCAACAATTTATTGATGCCGTTAAACAAGGCCGCGGGGATCGCCTGGCCGATGATCCGAATATTTTTTCTGGTCTGTTCTGGACCGGAGAGGAAAGTATTAATCTTGGACTGGTCGACGGCCTTGGCAGTAGCAGTTACGTGGCACGCGAA
>DKAX01000131.1:0-2756 GCA_002450975.1 Proteobacteria bacterium UBA6915 | reverse complement strand
CGATCTGCGGCTGGGTGAGTTGCCGGAAAACCACCTTGAAGGGCACGACCTCGGCCTGGATAGCACCGCTTTCGGCATTCACCAACGCCAGACCCGTCAGGAACGTTACGGTCTTACCGGAGGCGCGTTCTAATTGCTCCACGGCATTTTCATGGTTGCCGGGTTTGCCAAGAATCTCATCATCGATGACCGCCACCTGGTCCGAACCGATCACCAGCCCTTGTTGCAAGTGAGTGGCAACGGCCTGGGCCTTGGCGATCGACAGGCGCTCCACCAGTTGCGCCGGTGTTTCANNATGCTGATCCAGAATAGTTAAATAGAGAAGTATTAAAAGGCGACGGCTTTGCGCTTATTCAATCTCGATCAGCGTTTCATCCGGTGTGACACTTTCGCCTTTCTTGACATGAATTTCCGTCACTACCCCGGAAACCGGTGCCTGAACTTCAGTTTCCATTTTCATCGCTTCGGTAATCAACACCGGGTCACCGGCGTTGACTTTATCACCGACTTTCACCAACACGTCGACGATATTGCCCGGCATGGAAGTGGTGACATGGCCCGGTTCGGTGGCGCGCGGTCGACCACTGCCAGTCAGTGCGGTGCGCCGTTTACCTTCTTCGCCTTCATCCAGGCTGATTTCTTCCAACGGCTCCAGCAGAACTTCTTCGGGAACACCGTCAATCGATATGTAGTAAGGCCGTTTATCGTGGGTGGTGTAACCTTTACCAGTAATTTTGACGTGATAGGTTTCACCGTGCATGCTGACATTGAATTCAGTTGCAGCTTTTTTCCCGCCATTGCTATTGCTGTCGGCCGGCTCCAGCGGTTCCGGCATCAGGGTACCGGCAGCGCGTTGTTCCAGGTATTCGCGCCCCAGATCCGGGAACATGGCATAGGTGAGGGTATCCTCTTCGGTTTTGGCCAGTTCGCTGATTTCCTTGCGCAGCTTGTCCATTTCCTCCGGTATCAGATCGGCCGGGCGGCACTCGATTACCTCTTCGTTACCAATCGCCATGTGACGCACCTGCGGGCTGATTTCCCCCAGGGCCTTGCCATAACGCCCTTGCATGTACAGCTTTACTTCATTGGTGATGGTCTTGTAGCGTTCATCTGTCAGGACATTCAATACTGCCTGGGTGCCGACGATCTGTGAAGTGGGCGTTACCAGAGGCGGATAACCCAGTTCCTTACGCACACGGGGAATCTCTTCCAGGACTTCATTCATGCGATTCAGGGCACCCTGTTCCTTGAGTTGGTTGGAAAGATTGGAAATCATGCCGCCCGGCACCTGGTTAACCTGGACGCGGGTATCCATGCCGGTGAATTCGCTTTCGAACTGGTGATATTTTTTGCGTACCTCGCGAAAGTAAAAACCGATTTCCTGTAGCAATTGTAGATCCAGACCGGTGTCGTACTCGGTATCCCTGAAGGCCGCGACCATGCTTTCAGTCGGCGGATGACTGGTGCCACCTGACATGGTGGAGATGGCGGTATCAATCCCGGTCGCGCCATTTTCCACGGCCTTGAATTGACACATGTCGGCCAGCCCGGCGGTCGCGTGGGTATGCACAAAAATAGGCACATCCAGTTCATCGACCAGGGCCTTGACGAGTTGTGCCGAAATAGTTGGTGTCAACAGGCCTGCCATGTCCTTGATCGCCACGCTATCGCAACCCATTTCCTGCATTTCCTTACCCAGTTGCACAAAGCGATCGAGGGTATGGATCGGACTGGTGGTATAACAAATCGCACCCTGCGCATGCTTGCCGGCTTTCTTGACCGCTTCCACTGAAACCCGAATGTTACGAATATCATTCATGGCATCAAAGATGCGAAAGATATCCATGCCGTTGTCCGCGGTGCGCGCCACAAACGCACGCACCACATCATCGGCATAATGCCGGTAACCCAGCAGGTTCTGACCGCGTAACAACATCTGCAGCTGGGTATTGGGCAGGGCTTCGCGTAACACACGTAACCGTTCCCACGGGTCTTCCTTCAGGAAACGCACACAGGCATCGAAGGTGGCACCGCCCCACATTTCCAATGACCAGAAGCCAACTTTATCCAGGCGCTCGCAAATGGGCAGCATATCTTCGGTACGCATGCGCGTCGCCAGTAGCGACTGGTGGGCATCGCGTAACACAGTGTCAGTGATTTTGACCCGAGGCATGGTGTTTCCTTCGTTTATGCGTTCACAAATTGGTTATAAGCCCATGTTGGCCGCCAAACAGGCCGCGATGGCTGCCGCCACATCTCGGGTAGAGCGATGCACCGAATAGTGGGTGAGCTCGGGATGGGCTTCGACAAAACCGGTATCAAACTTGCCCGTGTGGAATTCTGCATTCCGCAGGATTTCCAGATGGTAGGGAATCGTTGTCTTTACCCCAAATACCCCGATATCGCGCAGGGCGCGGGCGGCGCGATCAATCAAACCATCCCAGGTGAGTGACCAGATAATGAGTTTGGCACACATGGAATCATAATAAGGAGGAATTTCATAACCCGTATATATCGCACCATCGGTACGGACCCCGGGTCCACCTGCTGCCAGATAGCGGGTGATGCGGCCAAAGCTGGGCAGAAAATCATTCTTGGGGTCCTCGGCATTAATACGAAACTCTATCGCATAGCCGCGTTTCTGGATTTGATCCTGCGCATAACTGAGTTTCAGTCCCGAAGCGATACGGATCTGCTCCTGCACGATGTCGATACCGGTAATTTGCTCGGTAACCGGGTGTTCGACCTGCAGGCGG
>DKAX01000003.1 GCA_002450975.1 Proteobacteria bacterium UBA6915 | reverse complement strand
TCTATACACCGAAACGAAAGTGACCCGGCCCGGCGTCCGGAAACGCCGTTCAATTCAGCTTCGCGCAGCGAAACAACCATAGACCTAGCCCTCACCCCCACCCCCGCCCTGGAACACACGTTCCAGACGTGTTCGACCGACTCCATCCATGGAGTCGTCTCCCTGCGAGGGAGAGGGGGCACAAAAGCAACGGCACCAATAAAACACTGCCACTCTCAATCTAGTTGCTTAACCATCCCCCCTCGCCAATACCGCCCCCCCATACGCCGCTTGCTGCTGCCCACTAACCACCACCGGCACTCCCAGCAACCGCTGCCGTATCTTTGTCCATGCGTTATTGCTGCTGCCACCACCTAGGGTGTAGACCTTATCAGTGTAGGGCGCGCCTAACTCATGCAGACGTTGGTAGCCTTGTTGTTCGATGCGGGCGATGCCTTCCAGCAGGGCTTGCAGGAAAACGACATCGTCTGCGGGGCGCGGTGTCAGTCGTGGTGACAGCTCGGGGTCGTTGATCGGGAAGCGTTCGCCTTTAGCGGGCAGGGGGTAGTAGTCGAGGCCGGTGGGGGTGTCGGGATCTAATAGCGCGCTCAGGGTTTGTAACTGCTCACGGCTGAAGTGTTGTAACAGCACGGCGCCGCCGCTGTTGGAGGCGCCGCCTACCAGCCAGCGTTCGCCAAAGGGTTGGCTGTAGACACCGCTGGCGGTGTCGCTGATGGGGTGGTCGCTGATGACCTTGATCACCAGGGTGGAGCCGAGGGAGGTGACGGCCGTGCCGACGGCGTGGGCGCCGGTGGCGATCAGGGCGGCGGTGGAGTCGGTGGTGCCGGCGACTACCCGCGTGTCGGGCCTTAGGCCAAAGCGTTGGGCGGTGGCCGGGGTGATGGTGGCGCGCTGCTGGCCCGGTGTCAGTACCTGCGGCAGGCAGGCGGGGGCCACCCCTAAGCCCGCCAGCCAGCGGGGCCATTCTATATATATAGGGTCATAGCCGCTTTTCAGGGCGTTATTGCTATCGCTGAGGTCAAAGCGGCCGTCCAGTCGGCCGGCGATCCAGTCGGCCTGGTGTTGCAGGCGGGCGACTTGCGGCACGGGGTAGTTTTCCTGTAGCCACAATAACTTGGCCAGACCGCTGCTGGCGGCCAGGCAGGGGCTGTCGGCGGGGGCGTGGGCACGGATTTTCTCGACCTGGGCCTGGGCACGGCTGTCGTTGTACATCAGGGCCGGGGTGAGGGGGCGGCCATCAGGGGTGCAGAGCAGGACCGTGCCGGAGGTGCCGTCTACCGCCAGGGCGGCGATGCGCTGCGGGTCCAGGCGTTGGAACAGGGCGAGCAGGCAGGCCTCGACCCCTTGCCACCAGAGCTCGGGGTCTTGTTGCACGCGGGCGCCCTCCCTTGCGGGGGCGGGCAGGTCGACCAGCTGTTGATCGATGACGGCGCCTTCACTATCGATGGCGATGGCCCGGACACCGGAGGTGCCCAGGTCGATGCCGAGAGTGAGATCGGCGCCCATGACTACGGGAGATTAACCGCCTCGGGCGCGCGCCAGTTAGGGGCGCGGTGTTCGGCCACCACGGTGGTGTAGATGCCGCCGCGCACGTTGAACTTGGCGGTCAGGCGCATGAAGCGCGGTGCCGTGGCGCGTACCAGGTCGTCGAGGATTTCATTGGTGACGGCCTCGTGGAAGGCGCCCTCTTCGCGGAATGACCACATATATAATTTAAGGGATTTCAGTTCCACACATTTTTTGTCCGCCACGTATTCGATTAAAAAAGTGGCGAAGTCGGGCTGGCCGGTTTTGGGGCACAGGCAAGTGAATTCAGGGACTTCGATGCGAATGGTGTAATCGCGCTCGGCCATAGGATTGTCGAAGGTTTCAAGTTCTTTGCTAGGTCGGCTAGGCATGGACGGGTCTCTGTGGTAATTTTGGCCGCTTATTGTAGTTTCTCCCTGATCACATTGCCACAATCCGGTTTTAACCCATGAGACTAAGTAAAATAAAACTGGCGGGATTCAAGTCGTTTGTCGATCCCACCTCCATCCCTTTGCCTTCCAATCTGGTGGGGGTCATCGGTCCCAACGGTTGCGGTAAGTCCAACGTCATCGACGCCGTGCGCTGGGTCATGGGCGAGACCTCGGCCAAGAACCTGCGCGGCGACTCCATGGCCGATGTCATCTTCAACGGCTCCACGGCGCGCAAGCCGGTGGGCCAGGCCACCATCGAGCTGGTGTTCGACAACACCGACTCCAGCCTGGGCGGCCAGTGGGCCGAGTACAACGAGATCTCGGTCAAGCGTACCGTTACCCGCGACGGGCAATCCAACTACTTCCTTAACGGCAGCCGCTGCCGCCGTAAAGATATCGTCGATATCTTCCTGGGCACCGGTCTGGGCCCGCGCAGCTACGCCATCATCGAGCAGGGCACCATCTCGCGCCTGATCGAGGCCAAACCGGAGGAGTTGCGCATCTATCTGGAGGAGGCCGCCGGCATCTCCAAGTACAAAGAGCGCCGCCGCGAGACGGAAAACCGCATCAAACACACCCGTGAGAACCTGGACCGCCTCACCGACCTGCGCGACGAGCTGGGTAAACAGCTGGCCCATCTGCAACGCCAGGCCAAGACCGCCGAACGTTTTACCGCCCTGAAGGTGGAGGAGCGTCTGGTCAAGGCCCAGTTGCAGGCGCTGCGCTGGCAGAAGCTGGACACCTTGAGCGGTGAACAGGAGCGCGCCCTCTCCGAGCTGGAGACCGACCTGGAGGCGGAGATCGCCAAGCAGCGTAACCTGGAGGCGGAGCTGGAGAGTCTGCGCGAACAGCACGTCGATGCCGGTGATGCCTTCAATAGTGTGCAAGGCCGCTTCTACGCCGTGGGCGCTGATATCGCCCGCCTGGAACAATCCATACAACACGCCAAGGAGCGCCGCCAGGAGCAGGAGAGCAATCTGTCCCAGGTGGAGCGTTCCGTGGAAGAGGCCCAGGTTCACCTGGAGGCCGACCAGTCGCGCGTCCTGACCCTGGAGTCCGAATTACAGGTGATGGAGCCGGAGCTGGCCGAGGCACGGGAGAAGGAACAGCTGGCCACCGCCACCATGCAGGAGGCCGAACAGGCCATGCAGGGCTGGCAGCAGCAGTGGGACGAATTCAACCAGGGGGCCGGTGAGCCCGCGCGTAATGCCGAGGTGGAGCGCACCCGCATCCAGCACCTGGAACAGCAGCAATATCAGGTCGACCAGCGCCGCGAGCGCCTGCAACAGGAGTTGCAGAACCTGTCGCCCGCCGAGCTGGAGCAGACCGTGGCCCAGTTGCAGGAGCAACTGCTGGAGGTCGAGGCGCGCATCGAGGCGCAGGAGGAGCAGCTGCAAAACCTGCTCGAGTCCATCAACCGCCAGCGCCAGGATAATCAGGAGACCAACAAACAACTCAATGCCCAGCGCAGCGAATTGCAGAACCTGCAGGGGCGCCGCGCCTCCCTGGAGGCCTTGCAGCAGGCGGCCCTGGGGCAGAGCAACGCCGTAGTCAACGGCTGGTTACAGAACCAGGGCTTGGACAAGGCCCAGCGTCTGGCTCAGGGGCTCAATGTGGAGAACGGCTGGGAACGCGCCGTCGAGTGTGTGCTCGGTCAGTATCTGGAAGCAATCTGTGTCGACGACCTGGGGTCGGTAAGCGGCGCCCTGGATGCCCTGACCGGCGGCAGCGTCACCTTGTTCGCCGCCGCCGCTGGTGGTAACGGCAGCGGTGACGCGCAAACTTTGTTGAGCAAGGTCAGCGCCCCATGGAATCTGCAAGACCTGTTGGCCGGCGTCTATGTGGCGGACAATCTGCCCGAGGCCCTGGCGCGCCGCAGCAACCTGGCACCCCATGAGTCCATCGTTACCCGCGACGGTCTGTGGCTGGGCGGCAGCTGGCTGCGCGTAGTGCGCGAAGAGGATGCCCACAGTGGCGTACTGCAACGGGAGAAAGAGTTGAAAGAGATCGTCGCGCAGCTGGAGAGTTGTGAGGCGCGGGTGGAAGGGCTGCAGATGCAACTGGAGCAGGGCCAGGAGGCGCTGCGCAATCAGGAGCAGGAGCGCGAATCGGCTCAGGCCCAGGTCAATCAGGTGCGTCGCCAGTCGGCGGACATCAAGGCACAGTTGGGCGGCAAGCAGGCGCGCCTGGAGCAGGTGCACGACCGCCGTGCCAAGATCGAACAAGAGATCGGCGAGCTGCGCGAACAGATCGACGCCAGTCAGGACGAGGTCAGTCAGGCGCGCGCCCGTCTGGAACAATCGCTGGAAGAGATGGAGCGCATCAATCAGCAGCGTGAAAGCCTCAATCGTCAGCGCGACGAACTGCGTCAACAGCTGGATCAATCACGCGGCCAGTCACGCCTGGGTCGTGACATCGCCCATGACCTGAACGTACAGTTGCAATCGAAAAAGGTGGAACTGAATTCCACTCGGCAGAATCTGCAACGCATGCTGGAGCAGTTGCAGCAGATGGAGATCCGCCGTGAGGAGTTACGCGCCGCACTACTGGAAGGGGAAGATCCCATCGGCGGCATGGCCGAAGAGCTGGCGGTATTACTGGAACAACGCCGCGGCGTCGAACAGGAACTGACCGAGGCGCGCAAGAAAGTCGAAGAGATCGAATTCTCCATGCGCGAACTGGCTGGCGAACGCAACCGCTTCGAACAAAAGGCCCAGGCGCTGCGTTCAAAAGTGGAACACTCACGCATGGCCTGGCAGGAGACCAAGGTGCGTCGCCAGGGCGTGACCGAGCAGATCGACGAATCGGACTTTGAGTTACAGGTGTTGCTGGATGAGATGCCCGAGTCGGCCAACGAGGAGTTGTGGCAGGAACAATTGGATGGCCTGACCCGTCGCATCCAGAGCCTGGGCCCGATCAACCTGGCCGCCATCGAAGAATTCAAGGAGCAGTCCGAGCGCAAGACCTACCTCGATGCCCAGAACGAAGACTTGATGAAGGCGCTGGAGACCCTGGAAAATGCCATCCGCAAGATCGATAAGGAGACGCGCACGCGCTTCAAGGAGACCTTCGATGCCGTCAACTCCGGACTGCAGGCCATGTTCCCGCGCCTGTTCGGTGGCGGTCACGCCTATCTGGAACTGACCGGCGAAGACCTGCTGGAGACCGGCGTCTCCATCATGGCGCGTCCGCCCGGCAAGCGTAACAGCTCCATCCATTTATTGTCCGGTGGTGAAAAGGCCTTGACCGCCATCGCCCTGGTCTTCTCCATGTTCGAACTCAACCCGGCGCCCTTTTGTATGCTGGACGAGGTCGACGCCCCCTTGGATGAGGCCAACGTCGGCCGTTTCTCCAACCTGGTAAAAGAGATGTCCGAGCGCGTGCAGTTCATCTTCATCACCCACAACAAGGTGACCATGGAGATCGCCCACCAGCTCAACGGCGTCACCATGCACGAGCCGGGGGTCTCACGCCTGGTGGCGGTGGATGTGGATCAGGCGGTGGAGATGGTGGCCGCGGGATAGAAAAGCAAAAGAGAGAACGGGCCGGGAGGCCCGTTTTTTTTATGGAGCTTTGATTTCTGATTTATAGATAATTTTTTTAAAAAGGTAAAAAATGGAGATTAAATTAGCGAGTTTGACCAGGAGAAGTTTGGCGGTATTTATTGATTTCTCACTTTTACTATGTGTTCAAATGTTTTTATTGCATCAGATCTATGGGGATGACTACTTTGTCTCGCCAAAATTGTTTGAAGGTGTTCTTGATTTTCTGTTCAATTGGGTTTTTCCGCAACTCTATTTTCTGATTTTTTGGGCTACAAAAGGCGCTACCCCCGGAAAAATGGCGTTGTCCATTAAAGTTGTTGATAAAGATTCACTTCAGATGCCATCGGTGTCACAAGCGTTAAAGCGAAGTTTCGGTCTGTATTTGGTGATTCTTACTTTTGGGCTTGGTTATTTGGTTCTGCTGATTACGAAAAGGTCTCAAACTTTACATGATATGTTTTCAGGGACGATAGTTGTTAAGGGGGGTGATGTTACAGAATTTAAGGAACCTATATTCCGAGTCGTAGGAAATGTATTAGCGGCAGTTTCCATTGTGTTTTTTTCCTCGTCCCCGTACCTGGTTTTAGCTTCTAGTCTGGGGTTTGTGCCGAGATCCGAGGTTGTATACGGCGATGATCTGCATTCTAGTGTGCATAGCCTGTTAGTGGAAAAAAATATATTGCAAGAACGCGAGAAAATAGTTTTATATTATTCGTCCAGTACCTTTTCATATCTGGAAGACGGAAATATTCTGACTGATGAAAGAGTTGTGTCTTATTGGCAAGACGACGACAAAATGAAAGTCAATAGTATCAAGCTGAATGACATAGAAGATGTAGAGATGAATAGCTCCGGCTCGTGGTTGGAGGACACTGTAATATATGTGTATTCGGATTCAGAGTTTCTCACTTTGGTCGCTGGTATATACAAAGGTAAAGATAAGGAGTTTTTCGAGCGCTTAAAGAAATACATAAAAATAAATAGAGAAATAACGAGCTAGTAGAATAGTTTTGTAGCCTGGGTAGAATGCAACGAAATCTGCGGGTAAATAGTTTCGCTACTCGAGGGTTTCATTTAATGCCGTTCTCGGAGGGCGACATGAGCGATAGCGAATTAGTGCTGAATGAGGCTTGTAGGGGTTTTGTAGATCGAATAGGTCTTTTTTCTCGTTCCCACGCTCCCGCGTGGGAACGCATATGGTATGAGGCGGATAATGGTATGGGTTCCCACGGGGACCGTGGGAACCAGGGGTGGCATTTTGCAATGCCGATATTTATTAGCTTCACGCAGTGAAACAGCCACTCATGAAACGAACAGCTATCTCCCTATAGCCGTAAACAGTTTTTCCAATTCCTGAGGATGCTGTAGAAACACCTGATGCCAGGCCTCTGAGAGGGTGTCGGGGAACAGGTTGGTTTGTCCCTGTTCCAGCTCACGTAGAGCGCACTAGCGCAGCGTATTGCGCCGAATGAAATCTTCTGGTCGGTACGTCAAACGGTACATTTCCTCCCAGCTGAAAACAAAAGAACAAGTGCCGCTCTTAGTCAGTCTCTTGACCTTAGCGCGACGTATGCGGCCGATGGATTGCTTTTCCTGAATGATTGCTGCGATACTGTCTGAGGCTTGTGGTTTTTACAGGCCGAGTTTATCGCAGCTCCAGGAAAAGCAATTCATCGTTTGGCCGCATCCCGGAGCAATGGCTTTGGCCACTTTCGCCGAAACGAAAGTGGCTCGGCCTGCACTGTAGAACCCCTACGGGTTTCATGCAGTACTTATTCGCGTTGCTCATGTCGCCCTCCGAGAACGGCATTGAAATAAAGCTTCGCGTAGCGAAACAATTTTAGTAGCCCGGATGAAATGCAATGGAATCCGGGGATTTCTCCCGGATTACGCAAGCTTTATTCGGGCTACATTCATTGGCATACAGGTAACCAACCCGTGAGCAAAAAAAATCCACTTGTCGATAACTACCTGGCCGACGGCTGCGGGCGTTGTTCGCTCTATAAAACCGCCCAATGCAAGGTGCACACCTGGGCCAGGGAGTTGAAGGCCTTGCGCAAGCTATTACTGGCTACCGGTTTGGCTGAAGAGGTTAAATGGAGTCAGCCTTGTTATACCTTGGATGGCTCTACGGTGGCTATGGTCAGTGCCTTTAAGGATTATGCCTTTATCAGTTTTTTCAAGGGCAGTCTGCTGAAGGACCCAAAGAAGTTACTGGCCAGACCGGGTGAGAACAGTCAGGCGGCACGCCAGCTTCGCTTCACTGATACGCAACAGATCAAGTCGTTGGAGCCGGTAGTCAAGGCCTATCTGCACGAGGCCATCGATATCGAGAAGGCTGGCCTGAAGGTGGCGTTCAAGAAGGAACCTGAGCCGATTTCGGAGGAATTGCAGGCTGCGTTCAAAGACGATCCGGCACTTAAAAAGGCCTTTCTAGCGCTGACGCCGGGAAGGCAGCGTGGTTATATTCTCCATTTCAATCAGGCCAAACAATCCCAGACCCGCACAGCGCGTATCGAAAAACAGAAGAAAAACATCCTCGCCGGCAAGGGGTTGAATGATAGATAAGGCGAGACTATTGTTGGTGTTGTTTGAATTCTTCTAGTTACGTCCCTTGGTAGTTCATTAGTCTTTCTTCAGGCTTGGTTTCCTGGCGCTGTCCTTAGTTTGTTTACCGATACCTTGATTGTAATCTTCTGTAATAGGACTTCAGTCGCTGATTGGCTAATTTGTAATGTCGTCGGCCTATGGATTACTTGTTTGATTGATTTTTCCGGATTCAAAAAATGACTTACCTAAAGTCTATTTTCCTCGTGAAAGCACTGCACTATGAGCAATAACGGAAGTCGGCAAGGTGATGAATGGTTGACGCAGACCAACGCCCGTTTGATGCGGGAAGAGGGGAGTGTCGACCATATGTATTGCGACTCCAAGGGTTATGTCACCGTAGGGGTTGGTTGTTTGCTTGCTTCCGCGGAGAGTGCCGCTGAGTTACCGTTTGTATATCGAGGCTCAGAAGGAGCGGCCGACAAGGATATCATTGTCCAAGAATTCGAACGCGTAAAGAGCGAATACTCCCCCGAAGCCAATTGGGCAGCCAGCCACTACAAACAAGTCACGAAATTGTTTCTACGCGAAGACGCAATCGGACGACTGCTCGACGAAAAGATCGACGGGTTTGACAGGGATCTATGCGAAAAATTTCCCGATTTTCAAAGCTACCCACGAGGTGCAAAAGAGGCCTTGCTGGATATGGCGTTTAATTTGGGCACCGCAAAGTTATTCAATGGATTTCCAACGCTCATGCAAGCGGTACAGTCAAAGGACTGGTTAACGTGTGCGCAGCAATGTCATCGCAGAGGGATTTCAGATGAGAGGAATAAAGAAACCGCGGAATTGTTTGTAAACTCCGCCAGCCAGGGGTCCGTGCATAACGCAACCACCACAGTTGTACCATCGTCAAACTTACAGCAATCATCGGCGCCGGTTCTATCCGGTCAACAAATCAAAAACGTTAATAACAGCATTCGTGAGGAGAAAACTATGGCATCTATCGGTATCTGGGAAACCTTAAAAAAGACCGTCGCGCCGTTTGCGCCGACCATTGCATCGGCCTTGGGTGGTCCGTTGGCAGGTGTGGCAACTAAGTTTATCCAGGACAAACTGGGGGCTGATGGTGGCGGTGACACACAATCCCTCCAACAACAGGTATCCGGGTTATTGGGGGATGCGAAAGGCCTACAGCAGCTAAAACAGATAGAAAGTGATTTCAAACTGGAAATGGAGAAGTTGANNGAGATCAGCCCGGACTTCAATCCCGGTTCGGTGAAAAACAAGGATGGTGAATGGATGGCAGACACGACCTCCTTGCTGGATCTGATGCACGTGTTGCTTGGGGTGTTGACCGCCGGGGTCGGGCAGATTCTCAGCTTCTGGTTTGGTGGTGCGCACAAGCGGGATGGACGCTAGGGTGGGCAACGCCTAAGAATACAGATGGTTCGTGTTTTTGTCGCCTGTTGCGGCCGCCTGGCCGCTTGGGCTTGTCGGCGCCTTTGAAGGGCGGCCCTGCTAAATAGTGCATCTGACCCGGCGTTTTGGGGCGCCCTTGAAGACGTTCTCCTGTCACCCTGTCTTATCACTTCGAACGACGTGGTTCTTTTACCGAAGATAGTATCGGTACACTGTCGGAGAGTGGCCATCCTGGTGAAAGGATGGCTAAGTCTGCTTGCGGGGTTGTTGCAAGTGTCTATATCATAGCCACCATAGGATTCGGACATACCGGATTTCCGTGAAGAGGGCTGATATGGGCAAGTTGTTTTCGATCTCGCTTGTTTTGTTTGTGTTTGTTTCAGAATATGCCGTGAGCGGTGAGCCCGATTGGATTCAGGCCGCAAAATCGGTCAATGCCCACGCCCTGGATGCCTCGTTACCGGATACCGATTTCGCGATCTGGTATAGTGCCGTTACCGGGCAGTCATCTATCGAGTGGGAGAGCAATGACTGTGGCGAGCAGGATGGTAGCGGGACGCAGGCGGATTTTCCCATCTGCGTCGAGGCACGCGCGGAATTGCCCGGGCAAGGTACGCTCTCGGTTTCCATGGCGCTTGGTAGTTATAAAAAAGGTATTACAGGCGATCCCGTATTGTGGATTATCTACATACAAGAGGACGGACAAATCCGTTTGCTGAATGGAATGGCGGAGTTAAAGGCGGCATTGGCGCAATACGCAGTAGAAAAATAATAGAGGTAGGGTGATGGTCAGAGGATTGATGAAGCGACAGATGATTGTGTGCATGGCATTGTGTGCGTTGATAGGAAGTGTCAGCGCGGAAGTCTATAAATGGACAGATGATGCGGGCAACGTACACTACGGTGATAAACCGCCGGCGCAGAAAAAGGCAAACAAGGTCGATGTGCAAATCACCTCCTATGAGCATGTTGAGATAGAGGACTTTGAGGTTTTCAAGGCGCCTGTGGCTGCCCCGAAGAAAAAGTCCAAACGTGTGACTATGTACAGCACCAGTTGGTGCCGATATTGCAAAAAGGCGCGGGCGTTTTTCGAGGCGAATAAAATTGCCTACGATGATTATGATATCGAAAAGAGTATTACCGCAAAGCGGAAATTCGATGCCCTGGGTGGTACCGGGGTACCGGTAATACTGATGGGAGACAAGCGCATGAACGGATTCAATGAAGTAAGCTTTATACGTATGTATGGATTCAATAACTAGGCGGCACAGTTCGAGAGAAGAGAACCGGTATTATCGTCGAGGACACTGATTCCTGGGATTGCGCCCCCCAACGCTGTCCTGTCCATTCTTGCTGTTTTATAACGCGACTCTTTAGTACGGTATTTTTCCTCTATACACTCAAATTCTACTTGGCAATTCAATTATATAGAGTGAGGGGTATGATGGTAAGAGGTATTTCGCGTATTTTATTGGTAGCACTCTTGAGTGGCGTAGGATCTTAGCCTATGCCGCAAAACCCGGCGGAGCTACGCGCCGTGCGTAAAACTTCCCCCATCTGTCGTCCCATGAATACTGCGCCGGATGGTTTGATTCTTAATGGCAGCAAGTGGACTTTTACCGGTACCGCCATGCTGGTTTGTCCCGTTCCATTGAGTGAAATACGTGCCTCGACCGACGCGCCGGGCAACTATATCGAAAGTTTTCGTCTGATGTATAAAGATTCTGACGGCTTGGGCACCAACACCCGTTTGACCACCGAGTTGCGCAGTCCGACGCAGTTTCTGAATTCGTCGTATGGTCCCTATTATGATTCAAACAACTCCGCCGTGACCGGCTTGTGGTCGGTGACCAACGTACTTAACACACCGCTGATGATCAAGGCCGATCAGTATTTGTTTGTCCGCGTCACCCTCTCCAAAGGTCCTGCCTTCGGCCAGATCGAATTTTACGGAATCAGTTTTCCCTGACCGGTTACCGGCGCAGTCGACTCAGCTGTCGGTTGCGCCGGTTTTCGTTTTGTCCCGTCCGCACGCGATTTCCCGGGAACCTTTGCTGTAATTACACGTTCTATAGCAATACAAACTTGCTAGGGATGCAGAGGACGGGTGTTGGAGTTTAGCCATGAAACAACACGATATTCACGGGGGAGGCTCGGACACACGCTGTTGTTCTCCTGTCTGCTGCATGTGCTGTTTTTAAGCCTATATGCGCGCCAAAGTTCACCACAGACTGACCCTGAGTATCCGCAATGGCAGGAGTTGCAGGTTACACTACTCAAACCGCCCGAACCGGTGCGCAAGCGCAGGCCGCCGGAAAAATCCAGCATCGATACACAAAGCGTAGCGGAACCCCTTCCGAAATCGGCGTCGGAGACAGAGACTCCGCGCCCACCAGTACAGGCGCTAACCCAGCCAGAAAACGAGCCCCGTCTATCGACCCCCTTGTCGGGCGCGCTGATAGGCCAGGCACTGGAGGCCGCGCGCGCCTCCGGTGATACTGATTCGGATTATCACAGTTTCGATTTTCCCCGGGCGGACGCCCGTTTTCCCATGAAAGACCTTGTGCAGTACTCGGATAGTATTGAGACGGAGCAGCTTGACTCAGGTGATGTGCTGGTGAGAGTCCGATCCCGCTCTGGCAAGGTGCGTTGTTTCCAGGCTCCGGTGCGTGACCCGTTTGACGAGCTGTCGTCACGTATTTGGATGATGCGACCGTGCTGATCCGGCAAGCGTCCGCCGGGTTTCGGTTGCCAGATTGGCTGTTGCCGGAGTATGGTAAAAACTGGCGCTACCGCCCGAGTTGTATCAATGAATGCAGAGGTCACTATGAATCCAACAGAGCCCGTAGACTATGGTCCCCTGAGCGGATTGATCGGTGTGTGGCAAGGGGCCAGGGGCATGGATGTGGCCCCCGAACCCGACGGGGCCGAACACAATCCCTACTATGAAACCATCACCTTCACCCCGGCCGGCGATGTCACCAATGCCAATGAACAGGTATTGACCGCCGTGCGCTACCACCAGGTTGTCTCCCGTGTCACCAATAATCAGGTCTTTCATGATGAGACCGGTTATTGGATCTGGGATAGCGTACGCAGTGTCATCATGCACTCCCTGACCATACCTCGCGGCGTTTGCCTGCTGGCCGGTGGCAGCTACCAGGCGCAGGCCGATGCGTCGGTAATCGTGCTGGAGGTGGCGGCTTCTATCGATGACCGTGACTGGAAGATTGTCGAAGCCCCCTATATGCGCGACCATGCCAGCACACGCGCCTTTAAACAACGCCTGCGCCTGGAAGGGGACAAGCTGAGCTATTTTGAAACCACCCTGGTTGATATCTACGGCAAGACATTTGAGCATACCGATCAGAATGAGCTGACACGCATCGGTTGATGCGGTTTTTTTAAGTAAGGAAAAATGTACAATCGACTGAGTTGCGTCAACAGACCACGATGTTGATAATGGATTGTTTTTCATATTCAGGGAGTGAAGGCGTTCATGTCAAAGTATTTCCCTTTCATTGAAACTGACAGGCTTATCCTGCGCCCACCGGAACCGCAGGACGCGGCCGCCATTTTCTCCCGCTATGCCGGTGATGTCGAAGTCACCCGCTTTCTGGCCTGGCCGCGCCATCGCACCCTTGACGACTCACGTCAGTTCGTTCAATTCAGTGATACCTTGTGGCAACGCTGGCCCGGTGGTCCCTTTTTAATAGAGTTGCGTGCTGACGGTAAATTGCTGGGCAGCAGCGGCTATACCTTTGAAACAGAGGAGCGGGCCTCGCTAGGTTATGTGCTGGCTCGCGATGCCTGGGGCATGGGCTTCGCCAGTGAGGTGGTTAACGCCCTGGTGGAGCACGCGCCTATTTTGGGATTGCAGGAGTTGACTGCCTGTTGTCACGTCGACCATCGAGCCTCCGCACGGGTGTTGGAAAAATGTGGTTTCGACTTGCAGAGGGAGCAGTCCGGTTGCGTGGCTTTTCCCAACCTGCCGGATACTTCGCCGCAACCTATCCTGTTTTACAGTCGTCGGATTTTGTAATAGAGCAGCCGTAGTGTTTTGTCTGTAGTTGGTTGTTTGAGTTAACCCGTAGCAGGATTCATACAAGGAGATGGAAAGTGATAATAAATAGAGTGAAACAGTACATCGTATCAGCTGGTCTGGTCTTGTCGACTGTCGGTCCAGCGTTCGCCGATGGCGTACCCAGTGTGCCCCATGAAAGCGTTGGCACTTTGCAGTACATTGACAATGGCGATGTCTTGCAATTGCCAAATTCGGAATACTTCGTCGTACGCGAGCGCCATATTGGCGGTACGCTGACCGGTTCTATCGGTGGTCTTGACGGTGTGCCTTATTTGATAACCTATCACTCCTATGTACCGATCTCCTCCCAAAGCGGCCCGGTCGCCGGTACCGTAGTTGCTCAGGGGTACGAGCTCTATTTTCGCGGCCAGTCCTATCTGGCACCGACACCGGTGGCTTGCGCTCAACCTGATGGACAGACGTGTATTGCGACCGCCGCCGGAAATTTTGTCCCCGGCTTATGGGTGGATGGCAAAGGCTATTTTCGCGATGGTGCCGACGGACGGGTCGATCTCTCCTTGTGGATGATTCCTATCCTGGATGCGGAGGGGCATATTGCCAGCATCTATGACAGTGCCATCACATTGAAGGGCGAGTGGCGCGTTGATCCCTGGCAGTTGGAAGGGCGGCATCGTTAGTCTTGTCGGAAAAAAGCTTTAACGACCATTTTTCACGCAACCCGGCGGGGTACCGGCAGTATCGGCCCGACTACCCCGCCGGTTTGTTTCCAGCCACTGCATGTTCTGACAAAGCCATGCTGCAGGTGTTTTCCGGATAAACTTGAACAGGTTTGTCGTTTAACCCGGTTGCGGACCGTCATAGCCTTCGACAATGACGATGTCGATCTCGGCAGCGGACAGTCGGTGTTGACGGGCTGCCTGATACTCAGCCGAGTGCCAGCAGTCCAGGGCCGCCTGGTAGGAAGGGAACTCGACGATGGTGTTGCGGCTGCGTGCACTGCCTTCCAGCACCTGGTATTGACCCGCCCTGGCCAGAAAACGCGCGCCGTATTTTTTCAGGGATTCACCGTTGGTCTCGACATATTTTTTAAACTGCTCCATAGCGGTGATGTCCACGTGTACGATCCAATAACCTTTATTCATGGTGATATCCTTGCGTATGCCCCGGTAGTTTCCAACTCAGTCAGTTTGACGCAGCGTATCATATCCGTTTTGCCATGCACTGTATCAACGTGTTGTTGTAGATTGCGCCAGTATCCAGGCAACACCAATGCCCGCCATCAGCGAATCGCTGCGGCGCAGTAAGGGGCTGTCGACAAAGGCGGCATCGTCCAGTCGGTCGTAGCGTATAAATCCGCCATACCAGAGTCGCGAGTGGACCTGGCTATAGGTGATCGTGATACGACTGCCGCTATAGCCACCATGCGCGTCATAGGCGGGGCGCTCGAATGTCTCCTGGCGTGTGTCGACCTGATAGTAATAGTCGTGGTAATCCTCACTGGCCCATAGTGGCCCTACGGATAGCGCCAGCTCTCCGGTTGCCAGCAATTTGTATTGCAGATAGGGCGCAAACAGAGTGCCGATAGGCACTATGCCATCGAAGTTGCCGCTCCCCACCAGGCGGTAGGGCAGGACCAGTTTCAGTTGGCGGGTGTCATCGTCACTACCGAGCAGCCAATACTCGAGAGAGGGGCCTATCTCCAGTGCGGCTTCCAACGGCGGCATGCCGCGACGCGCGCGGTTGTCACGCTCCAGGTCTGGCGGGCTGGCGCCCAGACTGAAGTCGATCTTGAACCTGCCGGTGTGCAGCACGTCGATACGACCACTTTCTTTGTCGATGGTCAGGTGCCTGCCCCGGTAATAGACGTAGGGAATGGGTAACTGATATGCCTGTTGCTCATCGGAACCGCGGTAGTCAGGCAGGCTGGTCGAACCCAGACCCAGGCCAATTTGCCAGCGCGGCTCGGCCGACAGGAACTCTGACCGGAACAGGCAAAGGGCAAACAGCACCACGCCGATTGCGCGGAAAACTATCCCTACTGGATTACGAACAGAAGGCATTTTTCTTTGTTCCGGTCTCACTGTTATGGCCGGGCTGTTGACATACCTGCACTATAGTCCCGCGGTCCGGTGGGGGGCAACGCACTGGCGTCGGTCTACCTGGGGAATAGATGAAGCGTCCGGGATGCTACCTGTACAAATCCCGCCCATTTGCGCACAATAAGCCCTTTCCATCTCCCGTCCCCCTTGCGGGGTGCCGTTGCCAAGAGAGTTCATCCGCCTATGAGTGAAAAATTGCAGAAGGTCCTGGCCCGCGCCGGTCTGGGCTCCCGCCGTCAGTTGGAACAATGGATTAGCGAGGGGCGGGTCATCGTCAACGGCAAGCCTGCCACCCTGGGTGACCGGATCGGTGAGAATGATAAAGTGTTTGTAGACGGCAAGCCGGTGACCTTCATCAGTCAGGAGGCGATCCGCACGCGGGTACTGGCCTATTACAAACCGGAAGGGGAGATCTGCAGCCGTTCCGACCCGGAAGGCAGGCCGACTATCTTCGATCGCCTGCCGCGCCTGCGTGGCGCCCGTTGGGTGGCGGTAGGGCGCCTGGATATCAATACCCAAGGTTTGATCCTGTTGACCAATAACGGTGAACTGGCCAATCGCCTGATGCATCCCTCGTCAGAGGTGGAAAGGGAGTATGCCGTGCGCGTCAAGGGTGAAGCCGATGCGGAGGTGCTGAACCGCCTGCGTACTGGTGTGAACCTGGACGATGGTCCGGCCCATTTCGATACGGTGCGCGAGCAGGGTGGCAGCGGCAGTAACCACTGGTATCACGTGACACTGCGCGAAGGTCGTAATCGCGAGGTGCGACGTCTGTGGGAATCACAGGGTTTTCTGGTCAGCCGACTGGTGCGCGTACGCTATCACAACATCAATCTGCAACGGGGTCAGGAGATGGGTGGCTTTCTCGAGTTGGACGCCGATCAGGTGAGTGAATTGATGCGCGTGGCCAAGCTGGAAGAGCCCCCGCGTGAGGTCGAACAGCCACAGCCGCGCGCGAAGACCATGGGCAGGAAATACGGCACCGGTTCGGGGCGAAATTCTGGCAAAGAGAGTGGACCCCGTCGCGACAGGGATAGTGAGCAGGCGCGTCCGTCAGCACGCAAACCCTCTGCCGGTAAACCCGCTGCTGGTCGTTCGCGTCCCTCCGCCGGCAAACCCGCCGCCGGTCGGGGTCGTCCCGCTGCGGGAAAACCCGCGTCCGGTCGTGCGCGTCCCTCTAATGGCAAACCTACCACCGGTCGTGGTCGTTCCGGGAAACGTGACCGGTAGTTGGCAATGGTGACAGGCTCGCGGGCGCGGCGCCTGCAATGGGTGTTTGAATGTCTTTACGCCCGCAACGGCCCGCAGCACTGGTGGCCGGCGCAGACACCCTTCGAGGTGATGGTCGGTGCGGTGCTGACGCAAAACACTGCCTGGATCAACGTGGAAAAGGCAATCTTTAATCTCAAACAGGCTGGCAGCCTGAGTGCACCGGCCATCGTCGAGTCAGACTTCGATCTTCTGGCTGGCTGGTTAAAGCCTTCCGGTTATTTCAATATCAAGGCGCGTCGCCTGCGCAATTTCTGTCAGTGGTATCTGCAACAAGGTGGTTACGAGGTATTGAATTCCTGGGACACCCATACCCTGCGCCATGGTCTGCTGTCGGTCAACGGGGTGGGGGCGGAGACCGCCGATGATATGCTGCTCTATGCCTTCGAACGTCCGGTGTTTGTCATCGACGCCTATACGCGACGTCTGTTTTCACGACTGGGTATGGTTTCCGGGGATGAAGGCTATGAACACCTGCGGGCGATGTTCGAAGCAGAGTTGCCGGTCGATGTCGGGCTGTTCAACGAATACCATGCCCAGATCGTTATTCACGCCAAAGATTACTGCAAAACCAAGCCGCTCTGTGAGCATTGTCCATTAGTCAGCGGTTGTGTGAATGCCTAACTGATTCACTCTGCAACGCGTACGCAGTTGCGACCGTCATTCTTGGCCTGATACATGGCGCGGTCGGCCTTTTCGAACAGATCCTGATCCTTGTCACCGCTTTGTAAGGTGGCCACGCCCAGGCTGATTGTGATGTTGGTCTTGAACTGGTCACATTCACAAAGCGTCTCTTCCACGCGCTTGCGCAGTCGTTTGGCCAGCAGTTGGGCGCCGCGGCTGTTGGTATTGCTCAAGAGCACAACGAATTCCTCGCCGCCGTAGCGAAACAGCATGTCAGTGCCGCGCATACAATCTTCCACGCAATCGGCCAGCGTCGTAAGCACGCAGTCACCGGCGATATGGCCATGGGTATCATTGATTACCTTGAAGTGGTCGATATCCAGCAGGATGATGGACAGGGGCTTGTCATGACGATGGGCCAGTTCCACTTCGCGACGCAGAATGGTGTTGAGGGCACCGCGGTTGTTGGCCCCGGTCAACGAGTCCTTGTGTGCGGCTTCCTGGGCCTTCTTGAAGGCCAGACTGTTGCGCAGCGGATAGACCAGGGTGCGCAGGAAATACTCTAGCTGTTTCTGCTCTTCCAAGGTAAAAGGTGTGACGCGGCTAAAGGTCAGGTCACCCAGTGAGAGTTCGTTAACCACAAGCTGAAAGGTGCACAGGTGTTTACCGACCTTGCCCATCTGGAAGCTCAATTCCTGGCTGGTATTGATCAAAGACATACCGTCAAAGGCAACAATCTGGGCCAGTTCCCGGCCAAACGTCTGCAATAGGCTATGGCTGTCCAGACTGGTTTGCATCAGCGCATACAGTCTGAGTAGCCGCTGGTTGTATTCCTGGTATTCGGTGGATATTGGGGAGTTACTGCTTCCCTGAGAGAGTTCTGCACCATAAACCACCAGTTTGGGCTGGATGGCGATAGCCTGTGGACTGCTGGGCATGAATAGCTCCTTCTACCGATTGTTACTAAATTTTGTTAAATGCACGAGTCATGCCAATCATATGTTTTCTGAGTGGCTATTGCACGAGGTCACTGCCCACAGACCATTTAAACTCTGTTAATAGATCGGTATTATGCCAGGAATCTGTATTTAAAATCCTTGGGGGGGTTAGCTATGAGGTTATATGCAGGACTGTTAATGTTGGTTTTATCTGCGCAAACCTGGGCTGCCGAGGCGCCGAATACAGGTGGTTTGACCTTGAACGCCGATTTGTCCAATCCCGGCGCCATCGAGCTGCCCGGCTGGTTCAAGAACTCTTTTCTCGATCTGCGCGAAGATGTGGCCGAGGCCGCAGAGGCAGGTAAACGGCTGATGCTCTATTTTTACCAGGATGGCTGTCCCTATTGTAAAAAACTTATCCAGGTCAATCTGGCTCAAAAGGCTATCGAGGAGAAGGCTCGCGCCGGGTTTGAGGTGATAGCCATTAATATGTGGGGTGACAGAGAGCTAACCGATCTGGACGGTCGGGTGTTGGCTGAAAAGGAATTTGCCGCCGGAATGAAGGTGATGTTTACGCCAACACTGCTGTTTCTCGATGAGAAGGGTGGACAAGTGCTGCGCGTGAACGGTTACTACCACCCGACCAAGTTCGCCGCCGCCCTGGATTATGTGGCAAAGAAGCGTGAGGGTAAGGAGAGTTTTCGCGACTATTACGCCAGGCTGGACCCACCGGCGCCCAAGGGGGAACTCCATCGCCAGCCCTTCTTTTTGAAATCACCTCTGGACCTTTCCAACAGTAAAACGGGTTTCAGCCTGGTATTGTTTGAACAACTGGATTGCCCCGCCTGTGATGAGTTTCATGAAGATGTGGTTTCAAGAGCCGAGACGCAGGCCTTGATGAAGGCATTTCGCGTAGGGCAGGTGGACATGTGGTCCAAGGACGAGCAGGTGGTGACACCGTCAGGGAAAAAGATGAGTGTTGTTGCCTGGGCCAAAGAGTTGGATATCAAGTATGCCCCGACCCTGGTGTTTTTCGATGCCGACGGCAAAGAGGTGTTCCGCGCCGAGGCCTTTCTCAAGACCTTTCATGTCCAGTCTGCGCTGGAATATGTCAGTACTGGTGCCTACAGCGAACAGCCCAGCTTTCAGCGTTTTATCGAGGGGCGGGCGGATAAACTGCGCGAGCAGGGCGTGACTATCGATCTGATGAATTGAACAGATCTACCGAAACTAGGCCGCCTGCAGTTTTTGCCGGCGGCGTCGCTCCCGGCGTGCAGTATGCCAGGCAATCCACAGTTTGTGCAGCGGGGAGAGGCTTAGCCGGCGCTTCAACACCGGAAAGTCCTGTTGTTCGATCGCGTCCAATACCTTGCGATATACCGCGGCCATGATCAAGCCGCTACGCTGGCTGTAACGATCTTCCGGCGGCAGTTGTTGCATCGCTTTATCGTAATAACTCCGCGCCCGTTGTGCCTGCAGACGAAACAGGGCGCGCAGATTGTCGCTCAGTTCTTGCGCCTGCAGATCTTCCACGGTGACTCCGAATCGTTGCATCTCATCCTGGGGTAGATAAATCCGGCCGCGTTGCACATCTTCCTTTACATCGCGCAGAATATTGGTCAACTGCATGGCCATACCCAGGTCATGGGCGTAGCGCAGGGTGGCTTTGTTACTGTAGCCGAAGATCTCCACCGTCATCAGGCCCACCACGCTGGCCACCCGGTAGCAGTATAGGGAGAGCTCCTTGAAACTGGCATAGCGTGTCTGATCGAGGTCCATCTGCATGCCGTCGATCAGTTCGAGAAAATATTCCTGCGGCAATTGAAACTGTTTGACCACGGGCATCAGGGCCTGACCCACCAGGGTTTGTGCTTCATCGTCGAAGATGCGTGTTACTTCGCTGCGCCATTCATCCAGTAGCTGTTGTGCCTGTTCCCGTTCCTGGTATTCGTCTACGACATCATCGACCTCGCGGCAAAAGGCATACAAGGCCATCATGGCATCGCGTCTTACCGGGGGCAAAAAAAGAAAGCTGTAGTAAAAGCTCGAACCACTGGCAGCGGTCCTTTTTCGGCAATAGTGTTGTGGCGTGGTTGCGTGCATGTGAAGTGAGTGTAACGGATTGGCGGCCATGGCTCTAGTGACTATGCATGGCAGCGGTTATTATAGAGACAGTGCAAAACTACAGGTAGCCTGGGGGCGTTGATGGAAACCTTTATACGAAAATTGAAAAAATATGGGCTGGTGATACTGGTCGCCTTTATTGTTGGCTGGTGGTTTGGTGTTAACTTCGCCAATAACCGGCCTTTGTGGAGCAATCCCTTTGCGGGTGCCAATTTGGCCGGCAAGGCCAAGCAGGCAGGGGAGAACCTGGTGGACGATACCAAAAAGGCCTTGCGCAAATCCCTGGATGATTAATCAGTCGCTTTGACTGAATTCGATCTGCTTACTGCTTTTTTCCACCTGTTCAGCCGGGGTCAGGGTCTTTTGCCCGCTGATACCCATTTCGGTAAACTTGCGCGCGCCGGGTAATACCCGGCTGTCGAATGATCCCACTGCCTTGTTGAAGTTGGCCACGCTGCTGTCCAGGCTGCGTCCCAGTTTGGACAGGTATTCGCTGAATGTGGCCAGACGGTCGTAGAGTTCTTCGCCGATGTGGCGGATATGCTCGGCATTCTCTGCCAGGGCCTCCTGGCGCCAGCCATAGGCAACGGCACGCAACAAGGCGACAAAGCTGGTTGGGGTGGCCAGGATGACTTTTTGTTGCAGGGCGTCTTCCAACAGGTCACGATCCTCATCCAGGGCGGCGCCCAGGAACTGGTCACCGGGGATGAACAGAACGACAAAGTCGGGGCTGTTCTGGAACTGGCTCCAGTAGCGCTTGCTGGCCAGCTCCTTGACCCGCTCCCTGACCTTGCGCGCATGGCGTTGTAATTCGCGTTTGCGGGTCTCGTCGTCACCGGCCTCGACGGCGCCCAGGTAGGCGTCCAGGGGGGTCTTCACATCCACCACGATCTCGCGCCCGTCGGGCATGCGCACCACCATGTCGGGGCGCAGGGCACCCTCTTCCGTACGCGTATGCTCCTGGGTGGTGAAGTCGCAGTACTCTACCATGCCGGCCAGCTCTGCCAGCCGTTTCAGGGTCATTTCGCCCCATTGACCACGCACCTCGGGCCGGCGCAGGGCCTGGACCAGGTTGCGGGTCTCCCCCTGCAGCATCTGCTGGGTCTGGGTCATGGTCTCCAGGTGTTTGTGCAGGGCGCCATAGGCCTGTTTGCGCTCGTTCTCCATCAGGCGGATCTGGTGTTCGGTCTTTTCCAGGGCCTCTTTGATGGGTTTGACCAGATGCTCGATGTTCTTCTCTTTCTGTTCCAGCTCGTTGTTGGCCTGGGCCTGGAAACGTTTCAGGTTCTCCTGGGCAAGTTTCAGAAACTCATCGCTGTTGTGTTTCAACGCCTGACTGGAGAGGGCGGCGAAGGTCTGGCTGAGCTGTTCCCGGGCCTGGTTGGCGCTGTTGAGGCGCTCCTCGATCAGGCGCTGCTCCTGTTCCAGGGTGGTTTGCAGGCGGATGATCTCGCCCTGGTAGCGCAACCTGGCCCATAGTAAACCCGCAGCGAAGGCCAGGGGCAGGGTGATTGCCAGCAGTACGAGGTAATAGGTAGTGGACATGGTCGTTCTCTCTGATACGGCGCATTTTTTCGTGGGCCACAGTGTACCACCGCCTCCCGATCCTGAAGTGCCAAATAATTGGCGTCGTCAGATTTCCCTCGTCAAGCTATTGTCTAGGTTAAAAGTAGGCGTATATAATTTGAGGCTTAATGCGTAGATCGGATAAGTGTAGCCTGCGCTTTGTATACTTGGATTGAGGAGAGTTGTGATGTTGAAGCGGTCTGCACCGTTAGGATTGGTCATTATTACCGGGTTGTTGGCGACCCCTGCCTGGTCGAAGAGCGACGATGATGCCATCCGCGTCTATAGCGAGGAGGAGCAGGCCGGAGATGCGACCGCCTATCGCTACAGCATCAGCAACGAGACTGATAACAGCGTGGTAGAAGAGGTGATTCTGAGCCGTGATCTGCTCAATCTGCCCGATACCTCACCCCTGGACGTTAAGGCGCCGCCCGGCTGGTCCAGCAAGGTGATCCGGGGCCAGGAGGGTGAGGGTGTGGAGATCCAGTGGTCGGCCGATCAGGCCAGCGAGATCCAGCCGGGTGAATCCGTCGAGGGCTTTGACGTCAATGTGGGTGGCAGCGAACTGAGCGCCGGTCCCGGTGGCGTAGGCACCTATGTCGACAAGGACGGCGAGCTGTTCGAGGTGGTGGAAGAGCCCATGGGTGATGCCTACCACCTGACCCCCATGATTGCCCCACCGATCTACTGATCGGCGTTGCTATCGATCCACTCCATGATTTCTGGGGCCGACTGCACCATGCCGTCGGCCCCCCATTCCTCCGGGCGATCCTGCTCGCCGATATAACCAAACAAGGCCACCAGGGTACGCATACCCGCATTATGGCCCGCCTCGATATCCCGCTGAGCATCACCAATATATAGGCAATGGGCCGCGTCGCTGCCGGTCAGATTACAGGCGTAAAGCATGGGCTCCGGATGGGGCTTGCGATTCTTCAAGGTATCACCGCTGACGATACAGGCCGCCCGCGTGGAAAGTTGTAGGGCCTCCATCAGGGGCTCGGTCAGCCAGGCCGGTTTGTTGGTCACCACCCCCCACTGCATCCCCTGGGCTTCGATGGCTGCCAGGGTCTGGGCCATGCCTGGGAACAGATCGGTCTCGCGGGCGATATTCTCCCGGTAGATTTCCAACAGACGCTCGCGTAAAGGGGCAAATCCCGGTTGCTCCGGTTCCAGTCCAAAACCCAGGCGCGTTAGGGCGATACCGCCGTGGGAGACCACCGGGCGGATCATTTCAAAGGGCAGGGGTGGTTTACCCTGCTCCACCAGCACGCAGTTCAAGGCATAGGCCAGATCGGGTGCCGTGTCGGCCAGGGTGCCGTCCAGGTCAAACAGAACTGTCTTGATATCTTTGCTCATGGATCCCACTCAAAAGAGGCTCAGGGTAAACAAGCTTGGCAGAAAAAGAAAGCAAAGGCTAAGCCAGTCATTTTTCTCAAAAAAAATATCAGTGAAAAATTTTCTCTTGAAATTATTTCCGGCGACCACATAAAGATTTCTGAGGATGCTCGAGTGAGGTCCTTTTTAAATTTTCATATTGCTTAACTTGGAGGATATGACCATGCGTACTTTTGATATTGCACCCCTTTATCGTAGCGCCATCGGCTTTGATCGCCTGATCAATATGCTGGATGAGAATCGTCTGGGTAGTGAACCCGGTTATCCACCCTACAATATTGAACTGGTGGATGAGAATAAATACCGTATCTCCATGGCCGTGGCCGGTTTTGCCGAGGCGGAACTGGACATCGAGGTGGAAGGCGAAAGCCTGAAGGTGATCGGCCAGAAGCAGAAACAGGAGGCCAAGCGCACCTATCTGCATCAAGGCATCGCCGCGCGCAACTTCGAGCGCCGCTTCCAACTGGCCGACCACGTCAAGGTGACCGGCGCCAATCTGGAGAACGGCCTGTTGCACATCGAACTGCAACGGGAGATCCCCGAGGCCCTGAAACCGCGCAAGGTGGATATAGCATCTACTGACTCCACCAAGATCGTCAACTAACGACTGATAGAGAGGAGGCCCATGACTGTAGAGTCATGGGCCTTTTTTATGGACTTATCTATGGCCGATATTTTCACTGTTACCGCACCCCTGATGATCCGTCTGCCCGATGGCGAGAGAAGGGCGCTGGCGGAGATCTTTCCCCATGAACACGGTCTGATCTGGTGTGATCTCTACTGGCACCGTATGTCTGCAGGCGCAGGCGTACATCTGGTGGAAGGAGAGTTGCGCGGCGACGGCCCCTGGCGTATCGGTGACCATCGGTTCTATTTATTGGGTTGTCAGGGGACCTCTCCAGAACTGGCTGTGCAGTGGCAGCAGTGGAGAGATTATTTGGACAATCAAGGCGGTGATTATCCTGATAGCTCTGTGGCCAGAAAGATGGCGCTATTCTTGCTCGCCCTGTAAGTTCTTAAACGTGTTTTATTAAAAGTTGTAGCCCACACTGAAATAGGCGTAGCGTTTGGCTTCTTGTAGCGTACGTTGCGCATCGTTGTACTGTCTTTTATCAGTCTGGCCACTGCTGTTATCGTCCTCGTCGATGACGTTAATCTGGCCGAGTCCGAAGTATTCCATGCCGATAGAGAGTCGCACATACGCTCCCGACGAATTAGGGTTTTTCCAACCCAAATTCAGAAACACCGGTGATACAGTCGCAGACAAACTGACGTCACCAGTGCCGCTACGATTCTGAACCGTAATCTGGCTGACGCCTGTTCCCATACCGAGGTGCCAGCCATGGTATGGGCTAGGGAAGTGATTCAAAGTAACGGTGTAAGAATCCTTGGCCAACGTTGATTTGCCAACAATTTTTGTTTCAATTCTTTGCTCGAGATGGTTGCGTTGATTCAGTCGATAATTAAGCGCCATTTCAAAAGCACGCGTATCGAGGGCGTCTTGGTACGCCAGCGGTCCGAAGGCAATGCCTACCCCTACATTTATACGCTGCTCATTTTTGTCGGTGAGTTTGTCAGCGTGTTTCAACTGGTCGAGCGGTTTGTCCGGTGTGGTTGGTGTGGGCGGTGGCGTACCAGTTTGTGCGAGGCGTTGTACGCAGCTCTCGTCCATCAATTCATTTTTCTTAACAGGAACAATGGTCCTTTCGGGGTAATCCCACATCTTGCCGGTAAGATAATCGACTAGAAACCCCGGGTAAAACCAAATGTTGAGCAGGGTTACCAAGTTGAAAGAGGGGCTGACAGAGATTTCGCTGGTCATATAGCATGGGTCGTTGAGCTGTACGGTGACCCGCTGTCTGCCAAACGTGGCTTTGGCCGTAATGACGTTGGGTAGCGTGGTCTGGTAACTATCGCTGGGGGTTTCTACGTTGACCAATACCTGTCGGTTATCGCTGGTTTCGATAAATATATCGCGGTTACCGCTATTGGAAAGCGTGGCGCAACCCGCGGTATTGGCAAGTAAAACTGCGATTACTGTAAAGCGCCAGTACTGCATAGACAAATCCTTTGAATTCAGTCAGAAATAAAACGCTTTCCCTGGTTAGCATTCACATGTAATACCCTACTATGAAATTGCCGCGTTTGATCCTAGTGTACTGTCCGGAAAAAAAACAGCAACAGTTACTTTGAATCGTGATATATATTAGCCACGTTTAAACAACAGGGAGTTGGACTATGAAATATTGGAACGTTTTATTTTTATCAGGTATGTTGGTTACTTCAACGGCCTTGGCCGACGAAGCAGCGTCAGTGGTCGCTGCCAGTGACAGCGATAGTTCCATCGGTCATGCCGTGGGATTGAGTCTGGGCTGGGTTGTGGCCAACGGCATGATCTATAGAGGTTATTTCGGTACCAAGTCCTGTTGGCAGGGGACCTTTGCCGCCAATATCGACAAGGCCAAAAAACAGGAATATGCCGATGTTTCCGTTTCCTATGAACGCTATCTCTCGACTTGGGAAGGTAACGAAACCTTCGCGCCGATCGCCATGAAACTGGTGATGGGGTTGGAGGGTGAGCATGAGCTCGTCTCCAGTTATGTGTCAAACAAAGGTACCGTTTACAGCGATAGCGACTTTGTCCATACCGGCATCGGTATTGGTATTGACCTGGGTAGGTTGCGGCAGAAAGGTTTGGTGTTGTCGTTGAATATGATCTATACCGCCAGTTTCCGTGGTTTTGATAACATGGAATTCGAAAAGCTCCGGTTGTTACCCTCAGCCAGCGTTCTATACAATTTTTAAGATTCGGATCAGGCCGGAACCTCGATCAACAACAGTTTGGCTGCGGAGAGTGTTTTTATAGCGATACTCTCCGCGCCGGCCACACCCAAGGCATCGCGCCGCTGTAGGTGCTGACCTTCAAGCTCCACTTCACCCTCGATGACAAAAATATACACGCCGTGTTCTGTGTCGCTTAGTGTGTAGTTACAAATCTGACCTTGCTGGAATTCGCCCAGACTCATGAAGGCGTTCTGATGAATCCACAACGAGTCGTCGCGCGCGTCCGGTGAGACCACCAGTTGCAGCTGACCTTGTCGCTGGTCACGCGCAAAACTCTTCTGGTCGTAACGCGGTTCGACATTGAGTTTGTCGGTGAAGATCCATATCTGCAAAAAATTGACCTGTTCGCTGTTGGAGTCATTGAACTCGGAGTGGAGCAGACCACTGCCGGCGGACATCACCTGAACATCGCCGGTGCGGATCACACTTTCATGACCCATGGAGTCACGGTGGCGCAGTGCACCGGATAATGGAATGGAGATGATCTCCATATTGCGGTGCGGATGGGTACCGAAGCCTGCGCCCGGTTCGACGATATCGTCGTTGAGGACGCGCAGTTTGCCGAAACCCATGCGCTCGGGATTGTGGTAGTCGGCAAAACTGAAACTGTGATGGCTGTGCAGCCAGCCGTGTTCGGCGACACCGCGGCTGTCGGCCGCGTGGAAGATCTTAAACATGGGACTACTCGAAAAAGTGTTGCGGATCGACTATTCGGGCTGACAATGGGCCAGGTAATTCACATCCATATCCCGGCCCAGTTTGAACTGGCGGGTCAGCGGGTTGTAAGTGATGCCACTCAGGTTCTTCAGATCAAGGTCCGAAGCGCGCAGCCAGCGTTCCAGTTCGGCCGGGCGGATGAACTTGCTGTAGTCATGGGTTCCTTTGGGCAGCAGGTTCAACACATATTCGGCGCCGACGATGGCAAACAGATAGGCCTTGGGATTGCGGTTGATTGTGCTGAAGAACAGGTGACCACCGGGTTTGACCAGGCGCGCGCAGGCGGCGATGGTGGAGGCGGGGTCGGGTACGTGTTCCAGCATCTCCATGCAGGTGACTACATCAAATTGCTGTGCCTGTTGTTCAGCCAGTTGTTCGGCGGTGGAGTGTTGATAATCGACTTTAAGTCCCGATTCCAGTAAATGCAGGCGCGCCACCTTGAGTGGCGCCTCGGCCATGTCGATACCGGTGACCTTGGCACCGGCCCGCGCCAGGCTCTCCGACAGGATGCCGCCGCCGCAACCGATGTCGACAACCCGTTTGCCGCTGAGATTGATGCGCTCCTGGATGTAACCCATGCGTACCGGGTTCAGGTCGTGTAATGGTTTGAACTCACCCTGCGGGTCCCACCAGCGCGAGGCCAGGGATTCGAATTTGTGGATCTCCTGCGGGTCGACGTTAAGTCCGGCGTTTGCTGTGCTCATACTGCCTCACTCGGGTGCTTGCTGGGGTTCACTGGGATGGTTGGATGCGAGCGCGCCACTGGCCCGCCTTCTGGATCAGACTCTGCTCGTCTAGGGTGGTCAGCAAGCCGTCTTTCAACAGGTGTCTGCCTGCGACCCAGACATCGCGCACCTTATCACGCCCGGTGGCATAGACCAACTGGGAGACAGGGTGATAGATGGGCTGGGTCTCGATACTCTCCATATGCACGGCTACCACATCGGCCCACTTACCGACCTGCAGGGAACCGATCTCCGTCTCCAAGCCCAGGGCCTTGGCGCCGTTCAGGGTGGCGACCCGCAGGGCGGTGGCCGCCGGCAGGGCGCTGGCATCGCCGCTGACCGCCTTGGCCAGCAGGGCGGCCATGCGCATCTCTCCGAACAGGTCCAGATCGTTATTGCTGGCGGCGCCATCCGTGCCCAGGGCGACGTTGATCCCCGCCTTAATCAATTTGTCCACCGGGCAAAAGCCGCTGGCCAGTTTCAGGTTGGACTCGGGGCAGTGGACCACGTGCACACGGTTTTTAGCAATGAGTTCAATCTCTTCGTCGGTCAACTGGGTCATGTGTACCGCTTGCAGGCGAGGTGACAACAGACCCAAATTCTTCAAGCGCTCGATGGGGCGTTTGCCGCTGGTGTTGGCCGCTTCCGCCACCTCATGGGCGGTCTCGTGTACGTGCATCTGAATCTGCAGATCCAGCTCCTCCGCCAGGGTGACGATACGCTGCAAGGGGGCGTCGGAGACAGTGTAGGGGGCGTGGGGACCGAAGGCGCAACCGACCAGCGGGTGGTGGTGAAGTTGGTCATGCAGTTCCAACCCTTTGCGCAGGTATTCGTCGGCGTTACCGGCATAGGCGGAGGGGAAGTCGATCATGATCAGAGAGACTCGGGCCCGCATACCGGCATGGTCGGCGGCGCGGGCGGTCTGTTCGGGGAAGAAATACATATCGTTGAAACAGGTGGTGCCGCCGCGGATCATCTCGGCAATGGCCAGTTGCGTGCCTTCGTAGACGAACTCGGGGCTGACCCACTTGGCCTCGGCGGGCCAGATATGGTTGTTGAGCCAGTCCATCAGATGCAGGTCATCGGCCAGGCCGCGCATCAGGCTCATGGCGGCGTGGGTGTGGCTGTTGACCAGACCGGGGATCAGGGCGTGGTGATCGAGGCGGTGCACGGTCTTGGCCTGAAACTGCTGATCGGCCTGGGCGCTGGGCAGGATGGCGACGATGCGCCCCTCATCAATGGCCAGGGCATGATGTTCCAGGACCAGATTGTCCGGTACTACGGGGATGATCCAGCGGGCGTGGATCAGGGTTTCGACTTGACTCATAAGGCGTAGGTAACCTGTTTACTAAAGGAATCAAACCTTAACACAGCTTTTTTCCTTTGATAACTCTACTGCTCACCGACTTCGGGGCGGGGATTCGTGCTAAAGTGGCCGCTTCGTATTTCTTGCCAAATAGAGCACCAATGACGACAGACAGACAACACGACTCCATTCGCGCCGTCCTGTGGCAGGACGGGGTATTGAAACTGCTGGATCAACGCGTCCTGCCGGCGCGTCATGAATATCTGGAATACCGTGACGCCAACGCCGTGGCCGATGCCATCCGCGATATGGTGGTGCGTGGCGCGCCCGCTATCGGTATTACCGCTGCCTACGGTGTAGTGTTGGCAGCGAAGACCCGTGTTGCCGAGGCGGGCGAAGGCTGGCGCCAGGTTATCGACAAGGACCTGGCGGTGTTGGCCGCCTCCCGGCCGACGGCGGTCAATTTGTTTTGGGCCTTGGAGCGCATGGGCAAGCTGATCAAACAGCTTAATGCTGGCGAGGCTGTAGCCCGACTGGAGGCGGAGGCTGTCGCCATCCATGAGGAGGACATCGCCGCCAACTACCGCATGGGCGAATTGGGCGCGGCTTTGATCGAGGGACCTTGCGGGGTGTTGACCCACTGCAACACCGGCTCACTGGCCACCGGTGGCTACGGCACCGCCCTGGGGGTGATCCGCAGTGCCTACGGCGAGGGCCGAGTCAATGCCGTTTATGCCGATGAGACCCGCCCCTGGTTGCAGGGGGCGCGTCTGACCGCCTGGGAGCTGGTGCAGGACAAGATTCCGGTCACCTTGCAGGCCGACAGTAGCGCCGCCCATCTGATGAAGCAGGGCAAGGTCGGTTGGGTTATAGTTGGCTCTGATCGCATCACCGCCAGTTGATAGGTACCGATGTCGCCAACAAGATCGGTACCTATCAACTGGCGGTGGTGGCGCGCTACCACGGTGTCAAGTTCATGGTGGTGGCT
>DKAX01000239.1 GCA_002450975.1 Proteobacteria bacterium UBA6915 | reverse complement strand
ATTTCGAGTCAAGCCCTTTCGGCCTCTCAGGCACCTCTCCGGTGTGAAATATACTAGCATGGTTTTTCAGGCGTTGATTGTTTCAGCGACCGCGACATAAAAAAGGCGCCACCCTTGCGGGTGACGCCGTCTTTTTTCACAGAACTGTAGAGCAGCCTTACAAAGGATTACAGGTCCGTGTACGTGTTACCACCAGGTTCACAGCTGAACCGGGTTGTACACTGGTTCCGCCCGTTGGTGTCTGGCTATTAACCACGCCGCAAGAACGACGGGTAGTTATGGTAGACACACTGCCAACCGTCAAACCGGCATTGGTGATAGTAGCGATGGCCGAGGCATAGGTTGCTCCTACGACGTTCGGTACAACAACCAGTGCGGGTCCGCTGGAGACCACCAGATCTACCGGTGTACCTTCGGTTACGCTTACGCCACCAGCAGGAGACTGACTGATGACACTGCCGGCAGTAACCGTGTTACTGCTGGCCGTGGTGACAACACCTACGGTCAGACCAGCGGCTACGATTGCGGTTTGAGCGGCGGTTTGCGTCTGTCCAACAACGCCAGGTACGGTAACAATAGCCGGACCTGTGGAGACCACCAGATCAACGGCGGCACCTTCGCCAACACCACTACCGGCAGATGGTGTCTGACTGATGACATTACCGGCGGCGACGGTGGCGCTGCTGGCAGAGCTGACTGTACCAACGGTCAAACCGGCAGCAACAATCGCCGCTTCGGCATCGGCTTGTGCCAGACCTACCACGGCAGGGACAGTGATAACAACCGGTGCAGGACCGCTGGAAACCACGATGGTCACCACGCTGCCTTCGGCAGCCTCGCTACCACCGGCCGGGTTTTGACTGATGACAATACCTGCAGCAACAGTATCACTGGCGGCAGTGGTCACGCTGACGGTCAGACCCGCTGCGGTAACGGCGGCTTCAGCATCGGCCTGAGCCTGACCGACAACACCAGGTACGGTCACCAGGACCGTACCCGCAGGTCCGGCGGAGACTACGATGTCCATGGCGCTGCCGGCGGCCGCAGTACCGTAGTAGGGCATCTGATCGATGACATAGCCGGCTGCGATTACCGGGTGGTTCTGAAAGGAGACAGTACCAACGACGAAACCGGAGGCAACGATTTCAACCTCGGCCTCGGCCTGGGTCATCAGTTTCACTGCGGGTACACCACCAACCAACTGGCCGTCGGACATGACCGGAGTGACCACCCAGCCTTCGGCGGTGATTTCACCAGCGCGTGGGTATTGGGTAATGAACTGACCGGCCGGTACGGTGGAACTGTAACCGGAGATACAGCACTCACGACCCAGATTGACATTGGCCAAAACGGCGTCGGCCTCGGCATAGGTCAATCCACGAACATCCGGCACCACAACAGGCGCGCCATTGGGTGTGTCGACTACGACAAAATCAACCGCATCGCCGACAAAGGCACCAGCGCCGGCGCTAGGCGTCTGGACTTGCACACTACCCGGCGCGAACCAGTTGGACTGATTCAACCAGCGGTTACCCAATACCAGACCGCGGGCATTCAGTGCGGCGATAGCGTCGGCCTCGGCCAAACCTTCCACTGCAGGCACAAAACGCAAGTTTGGATCAGGCGCCACCGTACTGGATGCCGTCCACTGGATGGCATTTTTCAGGAAATTGTAAGAGTTGATCTCTTGCGGGGTGCCGGTGCTGGTGGCGTATTTGTCGGGTGCCATCTGTGTAAACACAACACGACCTGAACTGTACTGACCTTGCAGTGCGTAGGTGACTATTCCCAAACCCAGGGCATCGGCCTGGACAAAGGGAGACAGGGCCGCATTCCAGCTACCGAAATAACCCAACGTCGGCGTGAAATCCGCAGTCAAACCATCGGTCAATCCCGCCACCGTCGATACTATCAACGGGCTAGGACCACTGGTGGGTGTATTGGGCAAATAACACACGCTGCCATCGGGACAGGTATAGCGCACGCCAAACTGTTGCGTGATCAGCGTATCGTTGTTACCACCGGTAATATAACCTTCGCGAATGATGCCGCCGCCACTGGCCAGAAAAGGCAGTAGCACGGTATTCCAGTCGGGCGCCGTAGCGTTATAAGGAATGACGATGACGTCGTAGTTGTTGACGATATATTCGGCAGACCACTCGCGCGAGATCAAGGTGCTGGGGCGATCAACCGTACCAGTCAAATCGCCATTGGCGAAGATCTCTTCCGTCGCCAGCGGACCGCTCAAATCACCGCCGGTGACATAGACATTGACTGCCTGCGCATTGACGGATGTACCAATCAGGGCCAACAGGGATAGCCAATGGGCTACTCTCCTGCCAGCCTGTTTTAAACGTGGGATAGTTGCCATACCCGTTCCTCCTGAAGTTTATTATTCAATTGAATAGAGGAATAAATAGTATCAGGCCGCCATCTCTATTGATAGCGCATCAAGCGACTTCACGGACATTCAACAAGAAAAACACCACTGCAGATTAAACCTATTCTAATTACAAGCAGATAAACGTAATCTTGATTCGCTTATAAAAATAGGTACTCCATACGTTCTGGTCTAACTATTTTTCCAGCTGCGCAGTGTCACCACCCTTGGCCAGACGAACTATTTTCTGGATACGGCGTTATAACCGCTATACATTTTGTTAACCAACCGCCCCCACGCAACGCGCTCTAGCACCCGTTTTCCATGTGTAACACAATCAATGACGACTCAATCATCGGGCAAGTCCTCGAATTCCGCCCGCCGTTGTTGAAACCAGGCATCCATCGCCGCCTTGTCCTACATCAACGCCTGCATCTTGTTCATCGCCTCTAGATGGGCGGCGTCCTTTTTCTGGAACATCTCCATACCGTGTTGCCGGCTCATCTGGGCGATTTCATCGAAGCTGCTCGCGCTAAAGGTTTGGTCGCAGGCACCACCCAGCTGATTGCATGTCATTGTCTTCATATTCCCCCCTATTGATTGAACTCAACAATGAACCCTTTTTATCACACAACCGAGCAGCCGTTGAGCTTCGTATTTGTCGCTAATACGACTTACTGACAAGACACTAGGGGGTTCAAAAACAGGGTAGAGGGATACGCGCAGATAACGCCTGTATAGGTGACGTAACTCTGTCAGGCACAGACCTCAGGCAGGGTGCTACACAACGGCATCACCAACGCCTCCAGCTCTGCCGGCAATCCAGGCTTGTCATTGGCATCTATGGTCACCCCCAGCACCTTGGCCTTGAGCATCAGCTGCCGGTCCGGCTCACGAAAGATCTGCTGATGAAATTCGAAGCGTATTTTTGATACGCGATAAAGACGTGTATGCACACTAAAGCGATCACCGCTGACCAGCGAACGGAGAAACTCCACTTCCGCCTTCAGAATCACCAGACCAATCCGTTGCCTGGCCAACTCAGCGAAATTTATGCCGCCCGCTTTCAGCAAGCTATGGCGTGCATGTTCCAGATAATTGTAATAAACGGAATTATTAACCCCATCGGCCATGTCGCACTCGTAGTCCCTGACTTCCATGGCGATGACATGCTCTTTGCTCTCTGACTCCATAACGCCCCCTGTCGATGGTACCACCATAATAATAGCGTGCATGCTCTAGTGAACACAGACATTCGACGCAAAACAGATTGATAGTAAAGGCATTACTCGTCAGCCAGTCAGACTGACTGACCGGATAGACGAACAAAGCTATCAGCTGGCAGGAAACAAAGAAGGCCTGGTTCCTGCGGAATCCAGACCTTCTATATCGTGATACGCTATTTTGCCGGTCCTGAGTGGCAACGCATGCAGTTACGTGTCGGCGAAAACGACACCTTGCCGTGACAAACGCCGCAGAAACGGCCGGAAAAGACGTCGGTCATATTGAATTTATTGGCACCGCGCTTTTGCTTGAAGATCGCCGGGTGGCAGTTGAGACAGTCCAGCCACAGGGTATGCGGGCGATGGGGGAAAATCACGTTGGGCATGGCGCCGGTATTGGTGAAGGTGATGTTCAGGTCCAGCGGCGTGGGCGGATCCATAATACCGAACATATCGGTACGGGGGGTAATAAGTCCGCTATCCAGGGTCTTGACCCAATTGAGCAGGCCGAAATCATCACGTGGAAAATCGGCCATGGCCTCTTCCGGCTGTTGCAGGCTGGCCATGGCCGAATCATTGGTCGGATCATGGATGCCATCCTCACCTATGGCGATAGCCTCACCGGTCAGTTGGAAATGGGTCCCCTGATTCCAGAACTCGCCGTCGAATTTGTTTTCCTTGTCTTTACCTGCGGCCAGGGCAGTGGAGCAAATGACGATCAGTATCAGCGGTACGGCGATTTTGTTCAGCATAAAGACAACCATCTATTCTATATATAGGTAAAAACAGCCAAGAATAACCAGAAGAAGATTAAGTTAATAATTTTAATCCGGGTCGGTACCTTCGTTCCATGACTCAACACACAATAGTGACATCCAGCATGTTTAAGGCAGTAGAAAGACCAGACCAGGACGGACGAACGTGCAACTTTAACATCGGCCCGACAAAATGCAAATCCTTGCGTTTCATAATGGCTATCCGTCGGGATAGCACACAGCTTCGGTGATCAATACAACGCGAACGGACTTGCTTCAGTTCGGCTCCAAAGCCCCCCCTTGCGTCACACTAAGATCCTGTTGCAGCTTATCAACCAAATCCACCACCTCGATAAATCGGCTGCCAAACTCGGTGAAGAAATACTCCACACGCGGCGGCACCTCGGGATAGATCTTTTTTTCGATAATACCGAATTTCGAGAGCTTAACCAGACGTTCGTTGAGAACCTTGGTGGTCAAACCTTCCACCTGTCGCTGCATCGCACCGGGGCGGTGAATGCCGTTCCTGATCATCTTTAACACCGACAACGACCACTTACAGCTCTGAGTTCAAATGATCAACGCAA
>DKAX01000263.1 GCA_002450975.1 Proteobacteria bacterium UBA6915 | reverse complement strand
TGGAGCGTGGGAACGAGGAAAAATACTTGTAGCCTGGGTGAAGCGGGAGCGGAACCCGGGATGGCCACATTTCCCGGATATCGCTGCGTTACTATGTTGCCAAGCCTGGAGGGCGAGAATTCTCCAGGTTTTTTAGTGCCTCAATGAAACAAATACTCCTTCACCTGTTTGCTCTTAAAGCGCCAGATGACATTATCGATGAAGTAGTGGTGCACGTTGATAAAACTGATGAAGCAAATCAGAAAGAACGAGACCCCCAAAGTGGTCTGGTTGGCCAGGCCCTTGTCCAGATACTCGGGTACACCGGTAAAGGCGAGATAGCCGACGATAATCAATACGATATAGAAAGGTAGAAGGCGCAGGCTGGGGTGTGATTTCTGTTTGATCTGGTTGCGGCTTTGTTCCACCTTGGCGACAAAGGGAAAGTATTGCAGGGAGTGAAAAAAGGCCATGGCGTAAAAATACTGTTCCTGGCCCAATAACGGCACATGCCACAGGGCCAGGGCCAGCATGGGGATCAGCATGTTCAGGCTGGGTAGGCGACCGGTGTCGAGATAGTTTTTGCCGAAGACGGTTACGAAGGTGGCCAGGTAGAGCAGCGCCACTGCCGCATAGGCCAATTGGTAATAGGCGTAAGGCAGCCCGAGGCGGAAGATTTTCAATTCATAGAAGTTGTATTCACCGACGGAGCAGTTGCTGTAAAAAAATGACAGCCACCAGGTACTGAGCAGGGTGTAGCGCAGCAGCAGGCGCTGATTGTTGGTGAAGGCGTAGTTGTCCAGTTTGGCGTAGACCATCATGCAGCCGAAGGCCTGCTTGGCGTAGTGCCAGCCGACGGTGAAATACATCAGCAGCACCAGGATGCCGGTCAGTTCACTGCCCAGATTTTCATACTGACCAAAGCGCGTTTGCCAGCCCAGGCTCTCGAAAAAACCGTTAACGGCCAGTACGCTACTACTGCTGCGTATATCCACACTCCAGAACAATAGGGCGCTCATGATGAGTGCGATCAGTAACAAGGGTACGGCGATCAATTGAAACCAGTTTTGCAGGATGAATCCTTTCTCCTGGCGATAGGCCAGGGCATAGGAGGCCATAAAGTGCGGATAATTGACGAAATAACCCAAGGTGTAGACGGCGGTGGTTATCCATAGACCGAAGCTGCCGACCCAGCCGAAACTGTCCTGAAAAAAATAGAGGGGTAGCCAGACCAAAATGGCCAGGCCGCCCAGCAGCAGAAAATCGAGCCCCCGTGAGCCAAACAGGTGAGGGCGCGGTTCGGCGACACTTTGGTTACTGAACAGACGTTGGCTGAGGTTGGTGCGTAAGGCTTCCAGCGTGGCATTCATGATCATAATCCCGGACAGTGATCCCGGTGGACATTGTAAAGTAGAACCTGCGTCGCTCCTAGTCCGCTGAATTTAAAGAAAAATTAACCAACTAGTAGAATTCATTGGTTTCACGCAAATTAAAAAAATTTGTAGTGTTTTCTTACCGCCTTGCGTACCTCCCAGGTACAGGACATACCGGCGGGAAAGGTAACCAGATCACCCTTGCCCAGGGTGACTGCTTGACCACCATCCGGTGTGACCACTACCTCACCTTCCAGGAAGTAGCAGGTTTCATTGCTGTCATAAGTCCAGGGAAAGGTGGACGGTTCTTTAGTCCAAATGCCCCAGGTGAAGACGCCTTGAGACTCCAGTTGTTCTTGGGTTGGGTAGCGAACTATTTCAATTTCGGACATGACGTATGTTTTCGTTTCAGTAGACTGCTAACTGTTTTCGTGGAGTACATTGTGTGTATGGACGGTTATCGTGCTACATTTGAAAATATAAGTAAATCTTGTGCATGCTATGCATTGGTGGACTTTCTCCATAATTCGAATTGGTGCATTATGAGCATCGTTAAAGTTTCAGCACCCGATATCGGGTCACGTCAATCACTCAGAGCCTTGCCATGGCGGCAGCGGTTGTAATTGTTTGTTATGAGCGAAATAAAACAGGATCCCTCCTGCCATAATACCCCGTCGAGCGATATGCCTACTGGCTGTGCGACAAGTCCCGGTGCAGCACTGAATCTACAAGGAAAGCGTATCGACGTCACGCTGGACGCGTTGGTGTCCCTGTGGTCTAGCGCTGGGCAGTTGGTTATCGTGGTGGGAGAGACTTGGCTTGTACAAGCAGTGACACCCGAGGCCAAGCGGCTCCTAAACTTGCCTGACGATTGTGAAAATGCCGCCTTGGTCGATTTGTTACCTCCTTTGTACGATGCCGCAGTAAAGCTAGCTACAAAACACTCTTCGCGACAGGAGTGTCAGATCAGTTTATCCGATATTTCCTTTAAGGTGACTCTGTCAATTCTGCGGTCAGAGGATGGACAATTTAGCGGCTGTATCATTGCATTGGAAAATCTGGCCTATTTGCGCTGGCAAACCGACCAGGCCTATCGCGCCCGTCTATTGATAACGATGTCGGAAGTAGACAATCTGGTGTTGCAGTGTCGTGACAGGCATAAGTTGTTCGATGAGTGCTGTCGCATACTGACGGTGCATGGCGGATACCGAATGGTCTGGATCGGTATGGCGGATAAAGAGAGCGGGCGTATTGTGCCGGTGGCAAGATCCGGCTTGGGGACCGACTATCTTGATCACGTAGAGATTCGTTTTGACGATTCAGTGCAAGGGCGCGGGCCAAGCGGTATGGCCGTGCGTACCGGAAAACCGCAGGTTAATAATGATACCGAGCATAATCGTAGCTATTCACCGTGGCGTAGTGCGGCAACCGCACAGGGATTCCAGTCATCGGCAGCATTTCCCTTGTTTGCTCAGGACGAGGTGGTCGGTGCGATAAACGTCTATGCTGCGGAGTCAGCGGTTTTTGATCAGAACGAGCTATTTTTGTTACAACGTGTCAGCGAAACATTGGGTTTTGCCCTGACCAATCTGCAGGAAGTAGCCATGCGGGAACAGGCTGAAAAGGCCTTGTTGCAGGCGCATGCCGAAATGGAACAGCGCGTGGTTCAGCGTACACGGGAACTGGCCCAAAGCGAGGCACGTATGCGCGCACAGTTTACCAGTATGCCTATTCCTACCTATATCTGGTGTAAGAGTGGTGAAGACTTTATTCTGGAATCCTTGAATGATGCAGCGCAAAATTACACGCGTGGGGGCGGTCGCCATTTTCTCGGTGTTCGTCTGCGTGATTTGTACTGTGACCGTCCCGATATTGTTGAAGATATCGAACGTTGCTTTGTTCAACGTATTTCCGTTCAACGTGAAATGCATTACCTTTCAACATCGAGGTCCGAAGAGACCTATTTATCTGTGAAATACGCCTATATTCCCGATCGCTGGGTTATTGTCCATACCGAGGACGTCAGTGAACAACGAAATGTTCTGGTTTCCTTGACGCAGAGTGAGCAGCGATTTCGTTCTGTCTTGAGTAATGCCCCTGTAGTGTTTTTTACAATCGATCGTTCTGGTGTTGTAACCCTGGTTGAGGGGCAAGGGTTGCAGAATATGCATACGAGTCCCGAAGATTACCAAGGTAAGCATTACCTGGAGGTTGATACAGGGGGTCGTGAGTTTGTAGAGAATATCGAAAAGGCTTTGGCCGGAGAGGTTAGGCGCTTCGACGTGCAGCGGCGGCGTTTTTGTCTGGAAGTGACATTGACACCAATTTACACTGACGATGGTATGGTTGATGGTCTTATCGGCGTATCTTCAGATGTGACGGCGCGGGCACATGCTCAGCGGTTTGCGGAAAGGCGGGCTGATGAAGAGCATGTCTTGACTCGTCTGTTATTGTTGGCGATGGAACAGCAGGATAAGCAACGATATATTTTCAATACCATGGAGTTTCTCCTGCATGAGGCCAGTTGGTTTTCGGCTACGCAAAGGCTGCAGGTCTATTTGCGTAAGATGTCAGGCTCGCTAGACACTCTTGTGCCTGTGTTCTCCTATGACCGGGAGGGCTTTGCAGGCAAGCAATCCCCTGCGGTCGATATGTTCGGTTCTCCGTGTTGCATCGACGGTGTTGAGGTGTGTGACTACGATGCAAATATTGACACATTATTGCGCCGGCAGTTTTCGTTGGAAAATAGCGATGACAAAGAGCAGGCGTTGGATTTTTGTCTGCCTATCACCTATGGGGGTAAAGAGCAGGGGCTGATACGTATAGAGTTGGCGGCTGACCATGGGCTGGATGAGCAACAGGCGTTTTTGTTCAAGCAGGTGGCGGATATTGTCAGTCTTGGTATAGCTCGTCATGTTGCTATCGAGCAAATGTTGTCTGCACGTCAGGTCGCCGATGCGGCCAACCGAGCTAAATCAGATTTTCTTGCGCAAATGAGTCATGAATTGCGTACGCCGATGAATGCTATTCTCGGCTTTACCGGTTTGTTGTTGGAGTTTTCTTCTCGTGATTTGAATGAGTTCCAGTTGGATGCGCTGCAGAGAATTCAAAAAGCTGGCAGCCATTTGCTGGGGCTTATCAATGAAATACTGGATTTGGCGAGAGTGGATGTCGGTCAGGTTCAATTGGAGATGGAAGCGGTAAATCTCTCTGATGAAATACGCAGCGTTGTCGAGTTTATTGCCCCCCTTGCTTGGCAAAAGTCGATCGAGGTTCGATCTGACGGTGAGTTTGATTTCCATGTGCGTGCCGATCGGGGGCGCTTGCGCCAGGTGCTGATCAATTTGTTGTCCAATGCCGTGAAATATAATAAAGCGGGTGGGGAGGTGGTCATCAGTGCCGGTCCGACGGACAATGACAAAATCCGGATAACGATTCGTGACAGTGGTCGGGGTATACAGGCAGAGCAGCTGCAAAGAATTTTTGAGCCGTTCACCCGGTTAGGTAATATTGGAGACGGCGCAGAAGGGACAGGTATAGGTTTGTCTATTTCTCGTACCTTGGTCGAACTCATGGGAGGCGAGATAGGGGTCGACAGCGAACTGGGAGCTGGCAGTGTCTTCTGGTTCAATCTGATACAGGAAAAAAATATTCCACGACCTGAAACCCTCGTTGAAAATATCAGGAAAGCTGTGGCGAACTCCGTACGCCAGACGACGGGGAGTCTGCTCTACGTTGAAGATAACCCGGACAATATGGAGCTTGTCAGGTTGATCATCCAGTCCCTGTTCGATATGGAGTTCTTAACAGCGGGAACGGCGCAAGCAGGTATCGAACTGGCCTGTTCTAAGCGTCCCGATCTGATCCTTATGGATATCAATCTGCCGGATATGAGCGGATATGATGCACTGGCCCGGTTGCGTGCCTTACCGGAGACGAAGGGTATTCCGGTGGTGGCCGTCAGTGCGTACGCCATGAAGCATCAAATAGAAGCAGGTCTGCAGGCAGGGTTTGTCGAGTATATCGCCAAGCCTTTTGATATTGATACCTTTGCCAAGACTCTGCACAAGATTCTAGGTGAAAGAGTCGTCGCAATCAGCGAAAGCTGATTTTACCGCGGTGCGACACGATCGCTTGCTGAATGTCCATTTAACCTTCGTTTAACCTCTTGTTTCCAATATTCAGCTCAATGCCTGCCTGTTAGGTAAGGTGTTACTGCGTCGCACCTTTCGACCTGTGTGATATGACGCAGGTCATGTGTCATATCACACAGTTTTCATTTGTTTCATTTCGGGAATTTTACGTAACTGTTTGTCTGGATTGTATTTGTTCGATCTGGCACGGCTTCTGCTCTAGGGCGCTCACTGAAAATAAGCTGTCATTGAGGAGAGGTTATGCGAGTAGTGTTGTCTGCAATTATTATTGGACTGAGTCCCTGGGTTATACAAGCCCAGGAATCCGATTCAGATCTGCGGCAGACGGAAGAGGTGGTGGTTACCGCAACTCGTGAGCCACAAGCGCTGGTCTCCAGCAGCGAATCGGTAGGGATCGTCTCTGCCGATACCATTCGTGAGAACGGACCCGCCCATCCTTCGGAGATTGTCGAGCAGATACCCGGCGTACACGTCAATGTTACCGGTGGTGAAGGGCATATGACCGCCATTCGCCAACCGATTACCACCTCTCCCGTCTATCTGTACGTGGAAGATGGCGTACCGGTGCGGTCCACAGGATTTTTCAATCACAACGCCTTGTACGAGATCAATGTACCGCAATCCGGCGGTATCGAGATTCTTAAGGGGCCAGGGACTGCTTTGTACGGCAGCGATGCTGTGGGTGGTGTTATCAATGTGCGCACCTTGCAACCGCCGAAGGATCTGGAGACCAGTGTTAATGTGGAGGGCGGTAGCGCCGGTTGGCGGCGACTGTTGTTGTCCACTGGTAATACTCTTGGTGATAACGGGTTACGCGCTGATATCAACCTGACCCACAGCGACGGCTGGCGTGAGGCCACTGAATACGATCGTCAGTCGGCCAATCTACGCTGGGATAGCTATCTAGCCAATGGTGCAGTGGTCAAGACTGTCCTGAGCGGTTCGCATATCGATCAACAGACGGCAGGCTCTTCCCGGATTTCCGAACAGGACTACCTCAATGAGCCAACCCTGAATTACACGCCGATTTCCTATCGTCAAGTCGACGCCCTGCGTCTGTCCGCCAACTATGAGTGGGAAGACGAGCGCCGCAATCTTTCTGTCACGCCCTATGTGCGTGACAACGCCATGGCCATGATTCCCAACTGGTCGTTGAGCTACGATCCCACGCGTTACAATTCGACCAACCAATCCTTCGGGATGTTGGTCAAATATCGCCAGGATTTTACCCCTTGGCAGACACGGGTGATTGTGGGAGCAGATATCGATTACAGCCCGGGTGCCTTTTTTGAAGAGCAGTTGCAGGTCAGTAAAGAGGGTAATGTCTACACCGACTATGAGGTAGGTGAGGTATTGTATGACTATGATGTGACCTATCGCGCGTTGTCCCCTTACGTGCATGTCGCCATGCAACCGGCGCCGCGCCTGTCAGCCAGCATCGGCGTGCGCTACGACATGGCCGATTTCGACTATAGCAACAATCTGACCGATGTTGATTCGGGCAAGCACCGTCGGCCGGCATCTACTGCCGTGGCCTTTGAACATTTAAGTCCAAAAGTGGGTTTGAGCTATAGTCTGCATCGCACGTTCAATCCCTATGCCTCCTATCGTCATGGTTTTCGCGTACCTTCGGAAGGGCAGTTGTTCCATCAGGGGCAGGCGGAAAATACCGTTGGTCTGCAACCGATCAAGGTGGATAGCTATGAGCTGGGCGCTCGTGGGCGTTTTTCTGCACTGCGCTACGAACTGGCCGTGTACTCCATGACCAAGCAGGACGACATACTCAGTTATCGTAGTGCCGATGGGACCCGTGAAACGGTGAACGCCGGCGAGACCTCGCACCAGGGGGTTGAGTTGGGGGTGAATGCTTCGCTCACCAAGTCTTTGCTATTGGCGGTGGCCTACAGCCGATCGCAGCATAACTATGTTACCTGGTCGCCCAAACCGGGTGTTGATTACAGTGGTAACGGCATGGAGTCGGCACCCGAGTCAGTGGCCAATGTACGTGTGCGCTTTCAGCCGGTCTGGTTGAAGGGAGAGGCCATGTCACTGGAGTGGCAGCATCTCGGCGCATACTGGATGGACGCTGAAAACACCGAGCAATATGCCGGCCATGATTTGCTCAATCTGCGCGTCGCTTATCGTGTCTTAAACAGTACCCGTGTATTTGTCCGGGCGATGAATCTGACCGATGAACGTTATGCCAGCGCCGCGAGTTATTCCGCACCTGCCTTTGGTAATCCTGCGAAATATGAATACGCGCCGGGCGCGCCCCGTAGTGTTTATCTGGGTGTGGAACAGGATTTCTAAATTTCTATGTCAAATATGAAGATTCTTCCCCGCGGGCCCCTCCTGCATACCTTGCATCGCTGGAGCGGTCTGACCGCCGGAGTTTGGCTACTGTTGTTGGGTGTGACGGGACTGATGCTAGATCATCGGGACAGTTGGCGTTGGTTGTGGCAGTCGACCGTAGAAGCCGAGTGGTTACCAGATCATATCAGGGACAAGGCCTCCGCGGGTGGTGCGCGTATCTATCAAATAGCGCCCGACAATGATAATGCGCGCGTCGCGGGCGGACCTCAGGGGCTTTGGTGGAGTGGTGATGCAGGTCACTGTTGGCAGGCAACGATATTCGACGATTATCAAGGTGAGATGCCGCGCGTGTGGATGGCCTTGTTTGCCTGGGATGTGTTATGGCTTGCCAGCGATGACGGACTGTGGGTGTCCGCCGATAACGGGCGTAGTGCCCGACGTATTGCATTAGCGGGCGAAACCGTGACCGCCCTGGACGCCGGTAGTGGAAAGGGCGATGTTGTCTTGGTGGTGGATCGTTCGGCACTTTTTCGCGTGAATCTCTTGCCTGGCGAAGAGGCGACGATTGCGCCGCTCGCTTTACCGCCCATGCAGGATTACTATCTACCCAGCCAGGTAAATTTGTCGCGCTTTGTGCATGACCTTCATTTTGCGCGCGGTGTCTTCGGCGCTACCAGTGATCTGATTTTGAATGATATCGCCGGTGTCGCCCTGAGTGTACTTCCAATTTGCGGATTTCTGTTCTGGTACCTGCCGCGGTATTGGCGCAGGCTGCCCAAGGGGGAAGTCAGTCCACAAGTGAAGCAACAAGTCATGCGCTGGCTATATCGTTTCCACGGCCCCTTGGTCGGAGTAGTGGCCAGTATCCCCCTCCTCTATCTTGCCGTAACTGGAATATTGCTGGATCACACGCAAGAGTTACGCGCCTGGCTTAAAGGGACGCAGTTGACTCGCAGTCACTTGACACCGGTATATCAGATGGCCGATTGGCGCGGTGAAATATATGGCATTGCGCATATCGACAAGCAGATAGCCGGCGATGCCAATCTGCATGGTGATGGCCTGTTGGTTGGCACGCGTCAGGGCCTGTTTCTCTATCACGGTGAAGGCGTTCATTGGCATCGCATTCCGGAGGTGGATGGTTTCGTCTGGAGTCTGCGCGTACTCAATGGCGTGATTGCTACCGGTGGTATGGGGGCCGCCAATTATCAGTGGCGGGACGGTTCATGGAACATCGTAAAAAATAGCGGACATATGCCGACGGATGTCAGCGTTGATCGCTCCGGGCACTGGTTCTGGTTATCACACAAAGGCGTCACCATTACCGGTGCCAGCGCAGACACGGCCTTACTTCATCCATTACCCCATCGCGGTGGCGTACCGTGGTACTACGTCCTGGAAGGTTTGCACAACGGCGAAATGTTTCATTCACAGTGGCGCTGGTTCAATTCTTTCGTCGCGATTCTTGCTACTGTCCTGGTAATCACCGGTGTTATGCGCTGGTGGCGGGCCAAGTGGATATAAAGAAAGGTCCATTCCTGTGGACGCTATCGTTCTCGGCCGCGCTGCATGGCGCGGCCCTGAGCTACTATTTTGCAGACTTCACCACAATGCGACCTGTGCTCAAGGAGTATGCCCCGTTACATATCGCCTTGCAGGAACAGGAAAAACGGGCTGTCAGGAAACCAGTAGTCAAAAAAATATCTCCCAAGCCTGTCAAAAAACAGGTGGAGCTTCCCAAGCCCAGCGAACCGGTACCGGTTCAGACAAATGCCCCGGAATCGCAAATAGAAACTGTCGAAGTGCCGGATTCAGTGTCTGAACAGTCGAGTGACTACGTACCGCCCAATAGTGAACAAATCACGGACAATGAGAAACCGCACTATCCACTGGTTGCCCGGCGTCGGGGGATTGAGGGCGTGGTCTTGCTGAGAGTGACGGTTGGAGCGCAAGGCAATGTACTAGAAATAAAGGTGGAAAGATCGTCAGGGCACGACAGCCTGGATGACTCAGCCCGCAAGAGTGTAAAAAAATGGCGCTTTGTGCCTGCAAGACGAAACGGAGTCGCCGTGCAGGCCTCGGTTACCGTCCCGGTGCGCTTTCGGCTTGCCAATGGTTGAGGCGCAACCCCGTCGCTATCAAACCCAGGCAAAGGCCTTGCGCATATATTTTTCTCCTTCGCCAAAAATACACTGGCCGTGGGAGAGGATGATATTTTGCGGTTGCCAGTCGAACATGCGATCGCGCGCGGCCCTAGCCTTAGGCTTACCAAACAAAAAGCTCAAGCGAAAATCGATGGGGGCCTTGCCGTCAGGGGCGAGGATGCCTGCGAATTTTGCTATGTGTTTTTGCCAGCCCTGAAAGTGATCCTGGGGAAAATTTTCGATCAGGTCGGTGAGGATCAGTGTCCGCGATGGTCTGTGGAAGAAGATCACCTCCTGCATGGCGAAGCTGCCACGAAAGATCAACTGGTCGATATCCTTGCTCCACTCGGTCTCGGCATGATCGGCCAGTTCCTTATCAAAGTGGATATCCGGGCGCTTTTTTTTCAGACCGGGTGCTGCATAATTTCTGGCCTGCGGGTAGGCTGCAATCCACTCCGGTAGAAAGAGGTGGTGTAAATGGTTTGGTGACACGAGGTAACGGACTTCGCCAATAGTCGCTAATTCCGCTTGTAGTTGTTTGGTCAATTTTTCCGGCGAGTGTATCCAAAGGCTGTTTTCTGTCAGGCGGACAACGGTCATGCGTGTGGTATAGGGGTATCCGTAAAATGATACCGTCTCGCCTTCATAGATCCAAAGGTCGGTCGCGATTTTCGCAAGCAACATAGTCTCTCCTTTCTTCCGTGATGGCTGCAGTAACCATAGCCTGTTTCCATATTTCAGGCAATCAATTCGCCGCCATCGTAGTTTTGGATTTTTGATGTGCCCCGGAGCTTGTTAGAAAACTGCAATGACAGTTTCACCGGAACGCCATGTTGACCCCGGACGATGCATACTGGGACCGGTAGGACAGTTGTGGCCGGTGACTTGGATTACTACATGGGGAGAGAAGTATGCGTATTTTGATGTCATTACTGACGGTGTGTATATCCGTGGGGCTGTTTAATGCTGAGGTTCTGGCGGACGCCGCTGATGAAGGTGACCGTGTTGAAGGCTTGGAAAAGGCCGCTGTACATTTGGGGCCTCGACCTTTCTATCTGATCGATGAAATGACCGACAGTGAACTAAAGAAAGAGATGCAGGGTTGCCGCAATGGCCCTTTCCACAAGAGTGAATTTTCCATCGGTCATCGCGGAGCTGCAATGCAGTTTCCCGAGCATACCCGCGAATCCTATCTGGCCGCAGCGCGCATGGGGGCGGGTGTCCTGGAGTGTGACGTGACATTCACCAAGGATAAACAGTTGGTATGCCGCCACTCGCAGTGTGATCTGCACGCCACCACCAATATCCTGACTATTCCGGAACTGGCCGCCAAGTGTTCGGTTCCCTTTTCTCCAGCGGTGAAGGATCCTGTGACCGGTGCGCTGATTCAGCCGGCCTATGCCCAGTGTTGCACCAGCGATATCACCGTCGATGAATTCAAACGGCTCAAGGGCAAGATGGACGGATTCAATCCCGCCGCCGATACCGTACAAGAGTATATGGCCGGTACGCCATCGTTTCGCACCGATCTCTATGCTGCGCATGGTACGGTCATGACCCATGCCGAGAGTATTGCACTGTTCAAACAACTCAAGGTGAAGATGACACCGGAACTCAAGGAGGCAAGCGTAGCCATGCCGTTCGACGGCTATAACCAGCAGGATTACGCCCAGCAGATGATCAACGAATACAAGGCCGCCGGTGTTCCCGCACGCAATGTCCTGGCTCAGTCTTTCAATCTGGACGACATCCTGTATTGGATAGAGCACGAGCGGGCCTTCGGTGCACAGGCTGTCTACCTCGATGACATTGATAACGTCAGTGAAGGCTATCCCGCCTTGAGTGATCTGGAGGCGCTGCACGCACGCGGCGTCAATATCATTGCGCCGCCTATGTGGGCCCTGCTCAATCTGGATGCCCGGCAACGTATTGTTCCGTCCGATTATGCTATCAACGCGAAACACGCCGGTCTGGAAATCATAACCTGGACCCTAGAGCGCTCCGGGCACTTGAGTACGGGTGGCGGTTGGTATTATCAGAGCACCACCCCAGTGATTCGCTACGAAGGCCAGACATTAGAGGTGCTGGATGTGCTGGCCCGCCAGGTGGGTATTCGTGGAATTTTTTCTGACTGGCCGGCGACAGTGACTTACTACGCCAACTGTACGGGCCTGAAATAAACCGCGATACGCGGGGTAGGAGGAGGCCGGCCTTATTGCCGGCCTTTTTTACATCTTCACAAAAATGAAATATTACTGTCACCCAAGGCTGGTGTAATAAACCCATCGAATTGCCAATCCGATCCTACCTACCGTGGTGGTCCAATGTCTAACTATGCCGCTGTCGACCTGAAAAGGCCGGAATACTATATCAACCGCGAACTGAGCCTGCTGGAGTTCAATCGACGGGTGCTTTATCAGGCCGTTGATGTCAATACACCGCTGCTGGAACGCGTTAAATATCTCTGTATATCGTGTACTAATTTAGACGAGTTCTTCGAAGTCCGTGTGGCTGGTCTGATGCAAAAGGCAGAGGCCGGCTCCATGGCCGGTGGACCGGATAATATCGCACCGGCAGATCTGCTCAAACAGATCAGCACCGTGGCGCACGCGCTGGTGCAGGAGCAATACAGAATTCTCAATGAAGTGTTGCTGCCTCAGCTGGAGAGCGAAGGCATTAGTATTGTTGAGTCGTGCGACTGGAACGAGGGGCAAAGGAGCTGGTTGAAGCGCTACTTTCTCGAAGAGATTCTGCCCATTCTAAGTCCTATCGGTCTTGATCCAGCCCACCCCTTTCCACGTATTCTAAACAAGAGCCTCAGCTTCATCATCGCCCTGTCAGGCAAAGATGCCTTTGGACGAAATAGCGGCCTCGCGGTGGTGCAGGTACCGCGTACCTTACCGCGCCTGATAAGGCTTCCCACCGAAACCGGTGATGGCGGTGGATATCAATTTGTCTATCTGGCCTCGGTTATTCACGCCTTCGTAGCGGAGTTGTTCCCCGGCATGAGTATCCTCGGTTGCTATCAGTTTCGCGTCACCCGCAACAGTGATCTGTATGTGGATGAAGAGGAGGTCAGCGACCTTAAGCGTGCCCTGGAGGGTGAGTTGGCCAGTCGCCGTTACGGCGATACAGTGCGACTGGAGGTTGCGGTCAACTGCCCGGATGATGCCATGGAGTATCTATTACGCCTTTTCGAACTTACACCCAGCGATCTTTACCAGGTGGAAGGTCCTGTCAACCTAAGTCGTTTGATGCAAGTTGTAGAACTGGTGGATCGTCCCGACCTGCAATTTAATGCCTTTACCCCTGGCCTGCCGGCGCGTCTGGCGCGTGCCAAGAGCCTGTTTGAAATGATTGCCAACAGGGACGTATTATTGCATCACCCCTTTCAGTCGTTTGCACCGGTGGTGGAGTTTCTGCAGCAGGCAGCGGAGGATTTCGATGTACTCTCAATCAAACAGACTCTCTATCGCACCGGACCTGAATCTGCCGTGGTCGCTGCCTTGATCAATGCCGCCAGGCTGGGTAAGCAGGTAACGGTGGTGATCGAACTGCGTGCGCGCTTTGATGAAGAGGCCAATATTGCCCTGGCAAACAAGTTACAGGAGGCAGGGGTGCATGTCATGTATGGTGTGGTGGGGTACAAGACACACGCCAAGCTGATACATGTATTGAGGCGGGAGGCAGGGGGCTTGCGTCACTATGTGCACCTGGGTACCGGGAATTACCATACGCGTACCGCGCGTCTCTATACGGATTACGCTCTATTTACCGCCGACCCCAGACTCGGTCAGGACGTGAATAGGGTCTTTATGCAGTTGGCAAGTCTGGGTCGCATCAGTCACCTGGACAGATTGCTGCAGTCACCTTTTACCCTGCATGAGACATTGTTGAAGTTGATTGAACGAGAGATTGTCAATGCCATGGCCGGTCAAAAGGCGCGCATCATCCTGAAGGTCAATTCTCTGGTGGAGACTTCTATTATTCAGGCCTTGTATCGCGCTTCGCAGGCAGGCGTGCGTGTCAACCTGGTTGTACGTGGTATCTGTTGCCTGCGCCCCGGCGTGTGCGGTGTTTCGGACAATATCGAGGTACGTTCCATTATCGGTCGCTTTCTCGAACATACCCGGGTCTACTATTTTCTCAACGATGGCAACCCCGAAATCTTTTGTTCCAGTGCCGACTTGATGGAACGCAATCTTTTCAAACGCGTGGAAGTCTGTTTTCCAATTCTAAATCTTCCCATCAAACGCCGAATCGAAAAAGAACTCAAGTACTATCTTGATGACAATCAGCAAGCCTGGCGTCTTGATTCCGGTGGTCAATACACGCTTTTGCAACCGGGGGCGGCAAAACCCCTTTGTGCACAGTCCCGGCTATTGCAGGATTTGTCCGAAGACAATGAATATTTGCCTCGCTTTACGCAAACGTTAGCGAGTAGCCCCAAGCGGCCAGATGCTCAGCCTCCTGCTGAAGATCGGCCTGCGTTAGCGGATGTTCATTGAGGCGGCCGTTGCCAAAATTCAGGTTAACGCTATGGTTCATGTAGTGCATTGCAATCTGCGGTGCCTGTTGGCGACTATGTGCCCTATTCAGAATAACCGCTAAACGTAGTGTTATCGCCAGCAATTCCGCGGCGTGTCGCAACGTTTGGGGTAGATGGTCAAGCAGGCCGAAAGGTGGTTTTTTACGCTGTGCCCGAACCAGAAAGGCAAGCAGTGACTGTTCCACCTGGGAGAAACCCAGCATGTCGGCATGGGTGATGATGTAGTAACCGTGTTTGTGGTAACCGGTATGTGCGATGGATAGGCCGATCTCGTGCAGGCGCGCGGCCCAGCCGAGATATTGCCACTCTTCGTCCTGTAGTTGCATGGAGTCACGGCATTGATTGAACAGATGGCGTGCGGTGGATTCCACCAAGTTAGCCTGTTGACGGTTGATTTGAAAGCGTTGCATGAAATCATTCACCGTTTGATTTCGTATATCGTCGCGGTAGCGCCTACCGATCAGGTCATGGAGTATCCCCTCACGCAGGGCGTGTTCTGAGACGGTCATGGACTGTATATGCAGCGCCTTGAACAAGGCGCTCAAAATACACAGGCCACCGATAAAAACCTCTTGTCGCTCGCGGTTGATCTCCCGAAATTCAAGCGCTTCGCTATTGCCTTTTTCACTGCAATAATCCAGCAGTGAATCCAGTGTTTGAACTGTAATCTGCAAGTGATCCAGGCCCAACTGTTGTGCACACTTACGGATGGCCTTGATGGTACCTGATGAGCCTATCACACCGCTCCAGCCGTGCGCGCGCAGCGTACTCTCCTTCGGTTCAAGTTCAAGACGGGCAGCCAGGACAGCCTTTTTTATGCGCTTTGCGGTGATTTTTCCATCGGCGAAATATTTTCCGGTATAGGTAGCGCTACCCATGTGAAAGCTGTCGAGGAAGATAGGCTTGTCGTTGATTCCTATGATTACTTCAGTACTGCTTCCGCCGATATCGATCACCAAGCGAGCGGTCTCCTGTGGGGAAATATCGTGGGCAACACCCAGATAGGTTAGGCGTGCCTCTTCGAGGCCGGAGATGATCTCTACTGGGTGTCCCAGAATCTGTGAGGCACGGAGTATAAAACGGTCAGCGTTCTCCGCTACCCGTAAGGCATTGGTGCCGACGATGCGTACGCAGTGGTTGGGGGTGTCGCGGGTATACTGACTGATACGCTCCAGGGCCTGATAGGCCTTCTGTAATATTAGCGGGGTAAAATTACCTTGTGGGTCAAGTCCGCTAGCCAGCCTTACCGGCTCGCGGACACGGTCGATAATCATCACCTGACCGCTATCGATGCGCGCCGCCAATAAGTGAAAACTGTTGGATCCCAGGTCCATTACCGTATAGAGGTTCGTGCTGTCGGTTCTGCGAAAAATCATTATGTCGTCTGTCCCCGCTAAACAACTGGAGCTGCTCCATAGAGTTGGGCAGTGGTGTAACGGCAGGAATTTGTCTCACAGGATAGAATGTGATCTTGTCGCTACTACGGCTGCGTTTATTTAATAGATTTTATTGAAAGAATGGAATCAATGCACGATAAAAAGCTGTAAATGTTGTCAGTGGATTGTCATCATATTGTCATGTTGATGTAGTAATCAGGGAGCGGATACGTTGACCGATATAATTATTGGAAAATTGTGTTACGAGTACACTGTGTTCTTGTTTATGTTGCACAGTATCGAATTGTTGACTGCTGCTCGGGAGCAATAAAAGCAGGTGGCTATTTTAGTTTCATAAAAAAACCCACAGAGTACTAAGTGCTCTGCGGGCTAATATTTCCAGCTAGGAAAACATTAAAGGTCTTCAGAGGGAAGAATTTTCTTTAATGTGTCTACGAGTCTAACAAGGGGGGCGGGCTACGGGGATGTGGCAAATTGTCGCATTTGGCGGTTGCAGTACTGTTGTCGGCCGTTACCCCGGCTCTGCTATGGACTTGCTGCCTTTGTTTCCCCTTAATAGTGATTGAACTCCGGTTTTAAGACCGCAAAACATTTCAGGTCATGATAGCTTGCTTTGAAATAGGCGCAATCACGTCTTGTACCTTCTTCCTTGAATCCCAGTTTGCGCAAGACTCGCTCTGAGGCAATATTGCCGGGAATGGTGTCCGCCTGGATACGATGCAATGGACCGCAGGTAAGTTTGCCTTGAAAACCAGCTGCTATGATGGTGCCAACAGATTCGGTGGCGATGCCTTTTCCCCAGTGGGCGCTTTTGACGTCGTAACCAATAGTGGCGTTATGCATCTTTTCATTCCAGCTGTTGTAGCCGCAGGTGCCCAGAAATTCATGTGTATCGCGCTGACGGATGGCCCAGCGAATGCCTGTGCCGTTGTTGTACCGCGTTTCGAGTAGGTTCAGCAGTTTCACCGCTTGTTGACGTTCGGAAAAGGTATCGAGATCATAGTATCGAACTACCTGTGGATTGGAAAATAACAGGAACAGATCATCGATGTCAGCTTCACTCATTTGAGTCAGCACAAAACGCTGAGATTCTAGTGTTGGAAAACTCATAATTCTGCCAGGATCAGACGCGGACGTCTTTTGCACCGACGCGCCAAACGCCGATAGTCGCCGCTGCCAATGTGAGTAATACATTCAATGCGCCGAAAGTGGATTCACGCAGATAGGCTGTCTGGTAGTCCGGTAACAATTTACCGGCTTGCAGGGATTGGTGGGCGATGGTTGTGGCCATTTCCACAGCTGGTGCGACAAACAGGTAGGCGTTGGCAATTATTACGCTGATGAGCAAAAGCTTGAGTTGAAAAAATCGCTGTTTAATTCCGTATTGCCGATATCCCATCCAGATACCGGTCAGGGCAATCACCCACATACCAGGCAGCGTAAGTATCGTTGTGCCCGTGCTGATGATGGTGCGACCAAAGGCCAGTTGTTCCAATGTGCTGTTTTCAAGCAGCGAGGAGATAATGGTGAAGGTAATTATGGTGCCGAGAAAGCAGATTAGTCCCAAGAAGTGTAAAAGCCTTACTCCTTTTTTCATAGTATTCTCCTTTTACGTTTGCCTGCCTCACGATATTCTCGTTCTATGCTAGCACGGATTTGGTGTATAAATGGAAGCTGATTTTACTCGACTGCCTGGTTGAATTAATGTGAAACGTTGCGCTGCGTAGCCCCAGAGGGCTGGCTATGCGATGTTTTATTTATTGAACGTTTTTCAACGTTGCAATTTCGCACGTTGGTAGTGGTGATGAACAATTGTCCGATGATGGTTTGTCGGTCAGGCGCGATGCTTGATAGGGATGTACGATTATTGTTCTACGACGTTGTGACAGTCATTGTTCTTCCTGATACGACGGTAGTTAAACGTTTGTGTTTGTGTTGTATAGGTCACATTCGGGTCTGCGGTTCCCAGGTAATCTGCCGTTTCAACCTCTCATAGGCAGTATGTTTTGGCAGTAAACCGCCAAAAAGGGGATTCGCTAATTACCTCGAAAGGAATGTACTATGCGGCATAATATTTTTGTTGGTTGTTTGTCCCTGGCTGTTGTTCTTGTGCTGTCAGCTTGTGGAACCGGTCAGGGGCCGGAGGATCCGCGTCAGGACACCAGTGCGCCCACTGTTCCTGGCGTGCCTACCGACGGTGGCGAATATAATACTACCGGATCGATTGATTTTTCCTGGAGCGCTGCTGTTGATGATGAAAGCGGTGTGGCTGCATATGAGTTACAAGTAGGAACCAGTATTGGCGGTGAGGATCTATTCGATATCAATGTCGGTGACGTCCTGAGTTACACCGTCCACGCAGCCGAGGGGCAAACTGTTTATGCCCGTGTACGGGCTGTCAATGGCGAAAATCTCTACAGCGAATGGTCGGCTAGCAGCGATGGTATTACCGTCGATAGTCTTGCGCCTTCTGTGCCGGATGTCTCTGCGCAGGCGATGACCAGTGACACCACGCCAACCTGGAGTTGGAGTGGCGGTGGTGGTGGAATTGGCTCCTTTCGTTTCAAACTGAATGATAGTGATCTGACTGTGGGGGCGTCACTAACAAACGACACAGAATATACCCCCGTAGAACCACTATCCGATGGCGACCACATACTCTACGTTCAGGAAAGTGACGCCGCCGGTAACTGGTCGCAATCAGCATCTATGACTGTTCTGGTCGATACCACCGCACCCGCGATGATGGATATGCCGCAGGACGGCGGTGATTTCAGTCAGACACTGTCGGTTTTGTTCAGCTGGCCGCGTGCCAGTGATGCACAAAGCAATATTATGGGTTACAACCTGCAGGTTGGCAGTAGTGTCGGTGCGGCAGATGTGTTTGATGGCACAGTCGGGGATGTTTTGCAATTTCGTGTGGGTGCCGATGAGGGCCAAACCCTGTATGCGCGTATACAGGCGGTTAATGGTGCAGGCATGGCAGGAGCCTGGTCAGGCTACAGCGATGGTATCACCGTTGATACCATCGCGCCGGGCAGGCCCATGGTATCGGCGTCTTCGCCCACCAGTGACCAGGCGCCTGATTGGAGTTGGAGTGGCGCAGGTGGAGGTAATGGCCAGTTCCGATATAAGTTAGACGACTCTGACCTTTCTGCAGGTTCGATCTTGACGAGTGCAACCAGCTATACGCCGACACAGTCCTTGTCTGCCGGTAGCCATGCGCTCTATGTACAGGAACGTGATGCCGCCGGCAACTGGTCTGCTACCGCAACGGCCAGCGTATTGATAGATATCACGGCGCCTGGTATGACGACCACACCCGCAGACGGTGGGCTATACAGTACCAGCAGTGAGGTTCAATTCAGTTGGCAACCGGCACAAGATAGTGAAAGCGGTGTTTCCGCATATCGACTGCAGGCGGGCAGTAGTGCAGGGGGCAACGATCTGTTCGATGCAGTTATAGGCAATATCTTGTCTTACAGTGTCGTTGGCAATGATGGGCAAACGGTGTACGCCCGTGTTCAGGCTATTAACGGCGCTGGTTCGGCCGGGGAGTGGTCGGCAAGCAGTGACGGTATAACCATAGATACTACGCCACCGGCTGCGCCGATAGTTTCCGCTCAAACACCGACTGGCAGTTCGATGCCGAGTTGGAGTTGGGTCAGCGGAGGCGGTGGTAACGGCAGTTATCGCCTGAAAATCGATGATTCGGATCTGAGTGCGGGTGCCACTTTGATTACTTCGAACAATTATAGCTCACCAATTGCACTGGCTGATGGACGTCATACGCTTTATCTACAGGAGCGTGACGAGGCGGGTAATTGGTCAGTCGCAGCATTGTATGTCGTGTTGGTCGATACATTGGCACCGGAAGTGGTCGCCATGAATCCTGGCGATGGTGTGAGTGCGGTGGCTGCTGACGTCAGCATAGATATCGTCTTTTCCGAGGCCATGCAGTCACAAACGGTGACCGCGAACTCGATTCAGGTAACGTTGAACGGTGGTGGGTTGGTCAGTGGGACCCTAAGCCTGAATGACGCGGGTACTATCGCCACTTTTATTCCTGCAGGACCCCTTTTGGAGGGGAGTTCCTATACTGTCAGTGTTACAGGTGAGGCACTGGATCTGGTCAATCATCCGGCGGTCACCTATCAGGGGAGTTTTACCACCGGCATTGGTGTGCGGGCGGTCAAGTCGTGGTATTCGGGGGCGCTTAACTGGAATGACTACCGTGCAAACGATGGCGCTGATACTTACACCGCCAGTGGTGTGGCGTGTAGTGGTAAAGAAAGCGGCGCTTATCAGGCCTGTATTCATAGCGGACTTTTACGCGCGGTTAGTGTACCGGCGAGTACCGATTGCAGTAATCTCTCTGCAACCGATTCGCTTGGGGTTTTTGATTGGCAGTGCATTGTCACCGCAGGTGGTAGCGTAAATATTGTTTCGGCTGGATTTAAACCAGGCAAAGGGTTGTCTGACTTGATAGATGTCTCGATCCCGGCGTGGCGCGCAAATGCCGTGCAGGTGTTGCTGTCCGGTGTGGAGCAGTTTGCCACTTCCGCCACTCCCTGGTGGAGCAATCAAATTGTCGTTGCTAATGACGGCGGTGAATTGCTGGTCCCCGGAGTTGTCTATCTGGTCAATGCACAGGGGCAGGCGGAGTATCAGCTCTTGGCCGATTCGGCTGCCTTGTTGATTTCGCCCTCAGTGGAGTTACAAGGTTTGGCAACTGGCGGTACCTCAGTGGTCACCGCTCAGGGTAAGTTTTTATGGGTGGAAGGTGCCATTATTGCCAGCGGGTATTCCCACGGTCTAGCGTTGGAACAGAGTGTCTTTTCCCGCTTACACCGATTACAGGTAAGTAACGCCGACAGCGGTGATATCCAACGCAATATCCTGTTGTCAGGAGCCAGCAATAACTTGCTGAGCGGGGTTAGCGCTACAGCTGGCCAGGGGCATGGCATTCGTCTGGAAGCCGGCTCCAACTTAAATACTTTGCGGGACATTGGTGTCTTTGCCAATGGTGTTTGCGGCTTGTATGTCACACAGTCCAGCGGCAACAGGATTGACGGGGTGACGGCTTCATCTAATCTGTGTGGTGTTTATTTCTATGACGCCTCCGGCAATTACCTGAAAAATGTATCCGCTTCAAACAACGTTGTCGGCGTCTATTATTTGAACTCCGACGCCAATTTTGCGGACGGTTTGGCAGTCTCTAACAATACCTATTCAGGGGTACAGCTTGATGGTGCCAGTAACAACAGTCTGATCAATATCACCGCCAACAACAATGGCGAATCAGGGGTGTTCACGGGTGGTGTGGTGGTGAGCGGTGAACGCGCAGTGGCGAATGGCAATAATTTTGCCAATATCACAGCCAGCAATAATGACTATACCGGTGTCTATCTTTATATATCCAATGGCAATACCTTGTCTAATGTTCTGATGGCCAACAATGGCAGCAACAATTTTGGCGGCCTGGTGCTTTTCTATGCCGATAACAATACCATTCAAAACGTGGCATCCTATCGGGGGTACACCAATATTGCTTTCTATTTGGCCAATGACAATCACTTTACTGGTCATGTCAAGGTCGGTGGCGATACCTTGTTGGGTAACTGCTATATAGATACCTCGACTAATCCCGGTCTTGACAGTCAGTGCGCCAACAATGGCACCTCGGATGCGGTGTTGGAAACGGCCATTGACCTGAGTGCGGCATTTGTCGGAAAGCTTACGGCGGATGATGGTGTCAATACTACGCAGTTAACCAATCAGGATGGTAGTGCCAGTTTTGACAATATCAGCGACTGGAACTTGTTCGAAAATTCATTTCGTCACTGGGGTATGGATGGTGCCGCCTTTCCCTCTACCGACCAGCAAGGTCACTGTAGCAGTGGCGGTACTTGTCGTGTCTGGGATTGGTCTTTGGCGGATGCCTCGACCACTGTGCGTGATACTTTATCCGCACCATTGGATGGCAATATGACGTTGCAGCATATCTGGTACAGTGCCAGCCCGCCGACGCAACAGTCTGACTGTGATGCTGCTGCGCCGGGTTCGGTATTTGATACTGATCACTGCTTGAGTACGTTTCTGCGTAACGCCACAGAAGTCAGTGGCGATAATATTGGCAACGATAACGGATTGTGTGAGTCCAGTGAAGCCTGTCTCTACACACTAAATATTGGAGCCTATCAGGGGCACAGCAATACGGTGTCAAGCGGCAGTTTTGCTGATGGTACCTTGACCGGTGTCTCCCTGGTCAATCATGCGACTAACGGTTATACCGTGCCTTCGGCGGCGGCAGGCACGGTTTCACCGATGAGCCAGACAGTGGCGCCGATCGGGGCGAAGGGCCGGATCACCCCGGTAGTTGCGCCAAAAGTGCTGCAGGTGCACTAGCCGGAAGAAAAAAGGCGGGATTTTCCCGCCTTTTTTCTTAGGTTTGTTACGCGGTTTGGGATGTGTTTTGGCTGCTGATAAATTGCTGTTGTTGGCTTCCCAAACCATATTCGCGGAGCACCTGTTCAATTGGTGTTTGCCGTGGCGCGTGTCCCAATGTGCGAGTCAGCTTGTCATCGCTCATAACTATATCGTGTTGCCACAGATAACGCATCTCTACCAGCCCACGATAGAGTATGGAGAACGGTGCTATCATGCGCAAAACGAACCAAGGGAAGTTGCCTGTTTTCACCGGTTTGCCTGTGACTCGTCCGATGCTCTGCGCCAGTTGTCGACCGGTGAGTTCGTGGCCGCGATAGTGAAATACACTGAAGGCGGGTAACGACTCTTGTTTGCGCAGTAACTCAACCACGTTGTATGCCACGTCGGGCAGATAGGCCCAGGTGTGGCGGTGATCAATGGGGCCGGGCAGTGTCAGACTGACCTGTTTTTTACCCTCTTTGATCAGGTGTTGGAACCAGGTGCTGGCGGCGTCTCTGCCGATAAAATCACCCATGCGTATGATGATGACGTGCGCCCCTTTTTCGCTGGCCTGTTGCAGCCGCTGTTCCATGGCCTTGCGTGTGCGTCCCTTGTCGGTAACGGGATCGAGCCGTGTCTGCTCGTCGAACAGGGGACCGTCCGCAGGGTTAAGGACATAGACGTTGCCGGGAAACACAAAGGTGAGTTGTCTCTCCTCGGCCACTCGGGCTGCGTTGTCCAACCAGGGTTCCGCCTTGTCCTTCCAGTCGTAGTTAGCCGGGCTGATGCCATAGACGATCAGATCGACGTCATGGGCGGCGGTACGGACGCTTTGAATGTCACCGGCATCACCCTGATGCACCTGAATGCCTTTAAACGCCTTGGGCAGGCGTGCCGGGTCACGCATCAAGGCGCTAAGCTGCCAGCCTTGTTTGAGTAATTCCCTGGCCATATTGCCGGCGAATCCACCGGTGATTCCCATGATCAATGCCTTTTTCATTGTCTGCTCCCGTGTTGTTGATTGACTGTGTACTCAGTATCGTCAACGACGGGGAATGGGAGAATAGACAAGGATTTATAACCCCTATGCAAATCTGAATAGGGGCGCGCAGATGCTGGATTAAAGCCAGCGACGTACGCTGTTTTGGTAGTCTTCAAATGCCGCACCGAAGCGTTGCCGCAGCGCCTGTTCTTCCGGAATGATTTGAAACAGATTCATGTAGGCGACGAAAAACAGCGGTACTGTAACCAGGGCCAGTGTATTGGCCAGATAGAGTGTCCAGGCAATGATAATGAGCAAAAAGCCCAGGTAGATGGGGTTGCGAGAATAGTGATAGATGCCGCTGACGATCAGGTTCTGCGCCAGATCGGGTTTGATTGGATTCATGGTGGTGCGTGCGCGGCGAAAGGTCCAGACACCGATGAAACAGAGCAGTGCACCGACAACGGCGGGTAGTAAAAAAATGAGATGGTTGTCAACGGCCAGGGACAGTTCAGGCCAGCTACGGGCCAGCAACCAGGCGATGGCCAGGCATGCGAAAAATAACAGCATGGGTGGGATCTTGAGTTGCAGATGGCGCATGCTGGTTCCCTCTCCAGGATGATTGGCAGACCCGGGTATTACACACTATCGTCTGCGTCATGTCACTTGATGGAGGGCAAGGTAGCGTGGGTGTTTTTAAGGAACCTCTGATTTATTCAATCAGACGGATGATGGCAAGGCGAAAAGGTGCGAAAAAGCGGAGTTTACACGGAGTAAATGAGCATTTTGAGCACCTTTTCAACGCAGCCAGCGCCGGCTCAGTGAATAAATCAGAGGTTCCTTAATCGTTGTCACCAAACTCGTTGTAGGGTTCCAGCCAGTCATCCTCATCGGTGTCGGTGACTTCGGTACCGTAGTCGTCGATCTCGCCGATGTCCATTGGGCCTGACCAGTTTTCCGGGGGCTCACAAAGATCGATCTCCATGTCGTACCAGGCTTCCAGATCGATCGCATCAATGTTGCCATCGAAGTCCTGGATCTCTACGGTGGATGTGGTGTTGTCGACGGCAACGACTTCAAAGCGCTGTCCCTTGTCGTGGTGGTAGTACCAGTTGCCGACAATGGGGTCAGTTTCTGTGGTCATGAGTGCACCTCACTATGCCAAGGCCTATGAATATTTTGTAGCCGATGGGCGGCGTATTTCCACTGGGAATCGGCATCACTGGGCAATTTTTTACAGAAATATTCGCCCGCCGGCCGAGACCGGCGGGGGGATCAAGCCAGGGCGTATTTCTTAAGGCGGTAGAGCAGGGTATCGCGGCTGAGGCCCAGGAGGCGGGCCGCCTGGCTGCGGTTGCCGGCGGTGCGCTGCAAGGCCTGGCGGATCAGGTCGATCTCCACGGTTTCCAGGCACAGCCCGCCGGCCGGTAGTTCTACGGTAGAGGCTGTAGAAACAGGGGAGCTGATCTCGCTGGGTAGGTGTTCCGGCTGGATCAATTGCCCGGCATAGAGCACGGCCATGCGCTCGCACAAGTTGCGTAGCTCGCGGATATTGCCCGGCCAGGGATATCGACCGAGCAGCACCAGGCTGGTCTTGCTGAAGCGGGGCGCAGGCTGGCGGTGACGTTGGGCGCACAGTCTCAACAACTGCTCCAGTAACAGACGAATATCCCCGCTGCGGTTGCGCAAGGCGGGCATCTCCAGGGGGACGATATTCAAACGGTAGTACAGGTCGGCACGGAACAGGCCTTGTTGCACCAGGGCAGAAAGGTCACGGTGACTGGCGGCGATCACCCGGGTATCGACCCGATGCGGGCGTGACTCGCCCACCATCTGACATTCGCCACTCTCCAGATAACGCAATAGTTTGCCCTGCATGGCCAGGGGCAGTTCACCGATTTCGTCCAGCAATACCGAGCCGCCATCGGCGGCACCGAGTAAACCGCTGTATTCGGTGGTGGCGCCGGTAAAGGCCCCTTTGCGGTGGCCGAACAGCTCCGATTCGATCAATGACTCGGGCAGGGCGGCGCAGTTGACGGTGATAAAGGCCTGGTCACGACGGCGGCTGTGCTGGTGAATATAGTGGGCCAGTTGTTCTTTGCCGGTGCCGCTCTCGCCACTGATCAAGACGGTGGTGTCGGTGGCGGCCACCAGGCTGGCGGCGCGCAGGGTGGCGGTAAAGGCCGGGTCTTCTCCCAACAGGTTTGGCTTATTGTTATTCATCGGTTACTACTCGTGTTTATGATGATGCAAGGGCCCGAAGTGTCCGCTGTGATCGTCGTCGGCACTGATGGAAACCAACAGGGTCGCCACAGCCAGAACAATAATACTGATACCGGCCAGGCGGCGCACCGCCGGTTGCCGGGTCAATCGGGCCAGCCAGGCAGTAAGCATACCCGCAGTCAGGGTGGCGGGAAAAGTCCCTATTCCAAATATTGTCATAAACAAGGCGCCGTCGGTGGCGCTACCGGCGGTGCTGCTGAAGATCAGGGCGGTGTAGACCAGGCCGCAGGGCAGCCAGCCCCAAAGCAGGCCGAAAAACAGGGCATGCAGGGGCGTTTTCACCGGCAACAGGCGCTTGGCCTGGGGTTCGATGGCGCGCCACAGGGGGCGGCCCAGGGTCTCCAGGCGGGCGAAGCGCGGAAACCAGCCGGCCAGATAGAGACCGAAGCCGATCATGAACAGGGCGGCGATCCATTGCAGGATAAGGTGGCCAAAGCGCGGGCTCAGGTTGTCGAACAGGCCGCTGCCCAGGCCAGCCATCAGGGCGCCCGCCAGGGCGTAGCTGGTCAGACGGCCCAGGTTATAGGTCAACACATAGGGGAATAGTTGCCAGCGGTTGTGCTGTATCTGCGGTGGCAGGCTCATGCTCAGGGCTCCGATGATGCCGCCGCACATGCCCAGGCAGTGAAAGGCGCTGAACAGGCCGACACTGACGGCGAGGATCAGGATCTGGCTATCCACGCCGCCGTTTACTCTTCAAGATAGGTGTAGCCGTCGATGCCGGCCTGCAAGGCCTCCAGGATCTCCTGGCGACGCTCGGGTTTGAGATCGGCCTGCTGGACCTTGCGCTGGTAGGCCGCCATCAGGTCGGCGGGATCGAAGTGGACGTAGCGCAACACCTCGTCCACCGTATCGCCCGGCTCCAACTGGCTCAGGCGGTGACCGCCATCCGGGGTCAGCTCCACGTTGACGGCGGCGGTGTCGCCGAACAGGTTGTGCATATCCCCCAGGATCTCCTGGTAGGCGCCCACCAGGAACATGCCCACCAGATAGGGCTGATCCGGTGACCAGGGGTGCACCGGCAGGCTGGGTTCGATGCCGTCGCCGCAGACATAGTCGTCAATACGGCCATCGGAGTCACAGGTGATGTCCTGCAAGGTGGCGCGTCGGGTCGGCTCCTCATTCAGGCGGTGCAACGGGATGACCGGAAAGGCCTGTTGTATGGCCCAGACATCGGGCATGGACTGGAACAGGGAGAAGTTACAGAAGTACTTGTCCGCCAGCTTTTCATTCAATTCATCCAGCACCTCGCGGTGGGCGCGGTTGCCCGGTTGCAACAGGCGCAGTACCCGCCAGCAGGTGGCGAAATAATACTGTTCTGCCCTCGCCCGCTGCTCCATGGTCAGCAGACCATGGCTGTACATGATCTGGGCCTCGCCCAGCCAGTGCACGGCGTCGTGATAGACCTCCATCACCGAGCGGTTAGCCATATGAGTGTTCTCCACCTGATGCAGACCGCCGGCCAGATCCTGCAATACCTGCGGGTCGTCGTCGTGTAGCTGCGGTGCGCTGTCCACGTCGGGGCTTTGCTCAACATCGATGATATTGGTGATCAGGGCGGCATGGTGGGCGGTCAGGGCCCGGCCCGATTCGGTGATGACATGGGGGTGGGGCAGGTTTTCCTGCTGGCAGGTCTCCCACAGGGCATGGACCACGTCGTTGGCATACTCCTGCACGCTGTAATTGATGGAGGAGTAGCTGCGCGAGCGGGTGCCTTCATAGTCAATACCCAGGCCGCCGCCCACGTCGACCACCGCCACCGGCGCGCCCAATTGGCGCAGTTCGGCGTAGAAGCGCGCCACTTCGCGCATGCCACGCTGGATATCGCGGATGTTGGCGATCTGTGAGCCCAGGTGGACGTGCAGCAGTTGCAGGCTGTCCAGCATCTGCGCGGCGCGCAGGCGCTCCACCACTTGCAGGATCTGGCCGGCGGAGAGGCCGAATTTGGACTTTTCACCACCGGTGTTCTGCCATTTGCCGGCGCCGATGGAGGCCAGGCGGGCGCGCACGCCGATCAGGGGTTTGATGCCCAGGGCGGCCGATTCGCTGATTACCAGCTCCAGTTCCGACAGTTTTTCCACCACTATATATATAGAGTGGCCCAGTTGCCGGCCCATCAGGGCCAGGCGGATATATTCGCGGTCTTTGTAGCCGTTGCAGACGATGACGCCGCCGTCCTGGTTGGAGAGGGCCAGTACCGCCATCAGTTCCGGTTTGCTACCCGCCTCCAGGCCCACGCGCCGGCCGCCATGGCGGAATAACTCCTCCACCACCACGCGCTGCTGGTTGACCTTGATGGGGTAGACGGCGGTATAGCCGCCTTTATAGCCGTCCTGGGCCATGGCCTCACCGAAGGCGGCGCACAAAGTGTCGACCCGGTCGTGCAAAATATCGATGAAGCGCACCAGTATGGGCAGGCTGATGCCCTGGTCGCGCAGCTCCTGGGCCAGCTTATAAAGATCGAGACCGGCGTGTTGCGGGTTGCGGTCGGGGCGCACCTCGATATGGCCCTGGTCGTTGATGTCGAAGTAGCCGTTACCCCAGTAACGGATGTTGTAGAGTTCGCGTGCCTTCTGGATGTCCCAACTCATGCCTTCATCTCTTCTGCTGCCCGCTGCCGGGGATTGGTTTGTCAGGCGGTTATTATGCCCCAAACGGGCGCGCCTGTTGGAAAGATTAGCAGGCCGGGCCGGGAGTTTGATATATAATGCGCGGTTCTTAGTCACCGTATTGCATAGGAAACTGTCATGTCACTCACTCTCGATCCCAAGGCCTGGTTCAGCGAATCCCTGATGGACACGGGCATTGCCTTCTCCCTGAAGACCGTCAAGAAACTCCATGAGGAACAGTCACCGTTCCAGTTCATCGAGATCTACGAGACCGAGACCTTTGGTACGCTGATGGTGATCGACGGCGCCATCATGCTCAGTGACCGTGACAATTTCCTCTACCACGAAATGATGTCCCACCCGGTGCTGTTCACCCACGCCAATCCCAAGCGCGTGCTGATCATCGGCGGTGGCGATTGCGGCACCCTGCGCGAGGTGCTCAAGCACCCAGGCGTGGAGAAGGCGCAGCAGGTGGATATCGACGAGCGCGTCACGCGCCTGGCGGAGAAGTACTTTCCCGAGTTGTGCGATGCCAACGGCGACCCGCGCGCCGAGCTGCACTTTGCCGATGGTATCAAGTGGGTGAAGGAGGCGGCCGACGGCAGCTATGACGTCATCATCATCGACAGCACCGATCCGGTCGGCCCGGCGGAAGGTCTGTTCACCAAGGCCTTTTATAAGGATTGCTTCCGCAGCCTGGCGGCTGGCGGTTATATCGTGCAGCAGAGCGAGTCACCCCTGCTGCACATGCACCTGATTCGCGACATCTACCACGCCCTGGACGATGCCGGTTTCCGTGATATCGCCACCTTGAATTTCCCGCAATGCGTCTATCCCTCCGGTTGGTGGAGCGCCACCATGGCGTGCAAGGATGGTCCCATCGCTAAATTTCGCCGTGAAGACGCCGCCAAGGCCGATCTGAAGACCCATTACTACACCGCCGATATCCATCAGGGTGCCCTGGCCATTCCGCCTTTCTTCAAGCAAGCCTTATATAAAGACTAACGTTTAGCCGGATCTTTCAAACGCTCTAACCTGAGCCGCTGGCGCTGATCAAACAGGCGCCGGCTGCCCAGGGCGATGGCCGCCAGGGCGCCGAAGCCGGTGGTGGCCGTCACCATGAACATGATCAGGATCTGGTACTTCACCGCCTCCACCGGCGGCGTCCCCGCCAGGATCTGGCCGGTCATCATGCCGGGCAGACTGACCACGCCGGCGGCCGCCATGGCGTTGATGGTCGGGATCATGCCCACGCGCAGACTCTCACGGCGGATATCACTGATGGCCTGCTGGGCCGTCTCCCCCAAACTCAGACGGGTCTCGATTACCGCCTTATAGCGGTGGGCGTTGCCGGTCAGGTGGTCGATGCTTAGGGCGATGCCGGTCATGGTGTTGCCCAGCATCATGCCCAGCAGCGGGATGGCGTATTGCGGCGTATACCAGGGGTGGTTGCCGATGATTACCGCCAGGGTGAAGACGGTGATGGAGAAGGCGGAGATAAACATCGATAGACTGCCCATGCCATAGCCCCACCAGCCGGCGAAGCGGCGCTTTTGCCGCGACATCACCTCACCGCCTGCCACCAGTAGCATGAATAAAGCGATCAGTGCGATCCACAGGGGCTGGGCGTTGGCAAACACCGCCTTGAGCACCAGACCCACCAGCAGCAGCTGTACCGTGGTGCGCACGCCGGCGACCAAAAATCCGCGCGTCAACCCCAGCCCCATCCAGCCGGTAATGGCGGCCAGCGCCACCACCAGGGCGGCGGCCAGGGAGAGATCCCAGGGGGTGAGGGCGATGATGCTCATGCCGGCTCCCAGGGTTTAAGGCCATCGGTAGTCATCTGCATCACCCGGTCGGCGACGCGTTGCGCCTGTTGGCTGTCGTGACTGACCCAGATCACCATGGCGTTGTGTTGGCGCCGGTAGTCATCGATCAATTTTTCCAGGCGCCGGCTGTTGTCCGTGTCCAGAGAGGCACTGGGTTCATCCAGCAGTAACACCTGCGGTTGACCGGCCAGCAGGCGCAGCAGGGCCAGGCGCTGACGCTCGCCGGTGGAACATTGCGCCACCGGTTTTTGCAGAATGGCCGGGGTCAGGGCCAGGGCCTGCAGTTGAGATTGTGCCTGTTCACTATCCGCCCAGCGGGGTGGGAAGTGTTCACCCACCCGGTCGTGCCACCACTGACTCTCCGCCATCAACAGACCCACCCGCCGCCGCCACTGGGCCGGGGGCAGGCTCTGGGCGTCGACTTCATCCAGTGACACCTTGCCCTCGTGTGGGTCGAGGTCGGCCACGGCCCGCAATAGTAGGCTTTTGCCAATGCCCGACTCGCCGATGATGGCCACGCACTCGGCGGCGGCGAGCTTCAAATCGACGCGGGGTAGATGGGTGTTGTGAAGTTGTTGGATATGTAAAGACACACGTTTCCCAGGTTGGGCTTGCTGCTGCTTATGATATAGTCATGACCTTCATTTGACTAACGCCTTGGAGTGATTCATGTCTGATCCCGTGATTGCGCAAAAGAGTTCATATGTGGTTGAGTTGGAGCCCGGCACCTATTGGTGGTGCAGCTGTGGCCGATCCAAAAACCAGCCTTTTTGCGATGGCTCCCACAGCGGTACCGAATTCTCGCCTATGCCGGTGAAGATCGAAGAGAAGAAAACTGTAGCGCTATGCGGTTGCAAACACAGTGCTAACAAGCCATTTTGCGATGGCTCCCACAATAAGCTGTAATCATGGCCTTTGATCCCAAGTTTTTCGATGACCTGAGCCGCAGTATCGCCGACTCCGTGCCTGCCGACCTGGCGGCCCTGGGCGCCGATGCCCAGCGCAATATCAAGGCGGCGTTGCAGGCGACCTTTGCAAAACTGGATCTGGTGACGCGCGAGGAGTTCGATGTGCAGAGTCAGGTGCTGGCGCGCACGCGCGCCCGGCTGACGGAGCTGGAGCAGCACGTCGCCGAGCTGGAAAAGGCCTTGTCAGGGAAGTCGGGCTGAAGGGAAGAGGAGAGGGGGAAAGGAATCCATGTCACTCGCCATCGTTCACAGCCGCGCCCAGGTGGGCATCCAGGCCCCGGCGGTTACCGTCGAGGTCCACATCAGTAACGGCCTGCCGGCACTGTCCATCGTCGGTTTGCCCGAGGCGGCGGTCAAGGAGAGCAAGGACCGGGTGCGCGGCGCCATCCTGCAATCCAACTTCGAATTTCCCAGCCGGCGCATCACCATCAATCTGGCGCCGGCCGATCTGCCCAAGGAGGGCGGGCGCTTCGATCTGCCCATCGCCCTGGGAATCCTGGCCGCCTCCGGACAGATCCAAAAAGAGTCCCTCGAGCGTTATGAGTTTCTCGGTGAGCTGGCCCTGAGCGGTGAGCTGCGCCCGGTGCGCGGCGTGCTGCCCGCGGCCCTGCAGGCGCGTAACGCCGAGCGGCGCCTGATCGTGCCGCGGGCCAACGGCGCCGAGGCAGCTCTGGTCAGCGATGCCCAGGTCTATAGCGCCGATCATTTGTTGACGGTGTGCGCACACTTACAAGGGTTGGAGCCATTGGCGCGCGTGGAGCCTATGGCCATGGACGAGCGCGAAGACCGTGGCGTGGACCTCAGCGAGGTACGCGGCCAGCATCACGCCCGCCGCGCCCTGGAGATCGCCGCTGCCGGTGGCCATTCCTTATTGATGATAGGTCCGCCCGGCACCGGCAAGACCATGCTGGC
>DKAX01000076.1 GCA_002450975.1 Proteobacteria bacterium UBA6915 | reverse complement strand
GATTGGATGCTGGCCCTGGCGGCCTATAATTCCGGCGCTGGCACCGTCTCACGGGCCATCAAACAAAACAAACGCAAAGGCAAACCGTTGGATTACTGGTCATTGAACCTGCCCAAGGAGACCGAAGGTTACGTACCCAAGCTGCTGGCCATCTCGCGCATCATTAAAACACCGGAAGAGTTCAACCTGAAGATCCCGGTCATTGCCAATGAACCCTATTTCACCAAGGTTGACCTGGATTCACAGATTGATCTGGCATTGGCCGCTGAGATGGCCAATATCAGCCTGGATGAGCTGTATCAGCTCAATCCAGGCTTTAATCGCTGGGCCACCAGCCCCAATGGCCCCCACTATCTGTTGCTGCCCCTGGATCGTGTAGACGAGTTCAAAGACAACCTGGCCGAACTGCCGGAAGAGGATCGCATCACCTGGAAGCGCCACCGCATCCGTTCAGGCGAGACCTTGAGCCAGATCGCCGACAAATACAGTACCACCATCGCCCTGATCAAGCGCGTCAATAAGATGCGCTCCAATATGCTGCAGGTGGGTGAACATCTGGTTATCCCTGTCGCCAGCCAACATCTGAGCAACTACACCCTCAGCGAAGAACAACGCCTGAAACGGCTGAAAAACACCCAGCGCCGCGGCNNCTGGTTATCTGGAGCAGCAGCAAAAACCGCAAGGTGGCGCAAATCGAGGCAGCGCGCAATATCTCTCCGCCGATGGACGATATCAAACGCAGTATCCGCTACCGCGTGCGCCGTGGTGACTCACTGGCCAAGATTTCACGCCGTTTTAATGTCAGCATCAACCAGTTGGTTCGCTGGAACGGACTGAACAGTGACGCCTTGTTACAACCGGGACAGCATATCAAGGTCTTTATCGACGTCACCCAGACCTCCGGCCTGGATACCTGATCTACCTAATCTGTTAACAGGGGTGAATCATCAATTCACCCCGTTTCACTACTCCATCTTTTTACGGTTACCTATTGCGTCAGCAACGAGGCATGCAGCAGCTTGCGCGTATAGTCGTGCTGCGGCGCCTGGAATAGATGTTCGGTATCGCCCTGTTCCACCACACAGCCGTTTTTCACCACCAGGATGCGATGGGCCATGGCACGGATCACTTTGAGGTCGTGGGTAATAAANNAGTACCACCGCCCGGGCAATGGCAATACGCTGACGTTGGCCGCCGGAAAATTCGTGGGGAAAGCGCCACAGCATATCCCGCTCCAAGCCGACCTCTTCCAGTATTTTAATAATACGCTCCCGCCGCTGTTCTTTGGAGAGTTCCGGGTGGTGTACGCGCAGTCCCTCACCAACAATATCCTCCACCGACATGCGCGGAGACAACGAGGAATAGGGATCCTGAAACACCACCTGGAATTCGCGACGCAAGGGCCGCAGGTGACGGTGGTTGAGCTGCATCAAATCACGTCCGTCGTAGCGTATATCACCCTGGCACTGTTGCAGACGCAGCAGACACATGCCCAGGGTTGTCTTGCCCGAGCCCGATTCCCCGACCAGTCCTACAGTCTCACCGCTGCGAACATGAATGTTCACGGCATCCACCGCACGCACCTCACCAACCTGTTTGCGGAAAAAACCCGCCTTGATGGGAAAATAGCAGCGTACATCCTGTCCGGAGATCAGGGACGGGGCGTTGGTGGCAACATCACTGTCCGAAACCAGCCGTTGAGGCGTACTATCGAGCAGGTGTTTCGTATAATCATGCTGAGGGGCGGAAAACAACTCTTTGACACCGGCCTCCTCCACCAAACGCCCCTTCTGCATAACGCAGATACGATCGGCAAAGCGGCGTACGATATTCAAATCATGGGTAATCAACAATACCGCCATATTGAATTCCCGCTGCAACTCGTCCAGCAGGTCCAGAATTTGTGCCTGTACCGTCACATCCAAGGCGGTCGTTGGTTCATCGGCAATTAGTAACTTGGGGTTGCAGGCCAGGGCCATGGCGATCATGACACGCTGGCGCTGTCCGCCAGACAGCATATGGGGAAAGGCCCCCAGGCGCTGACGTGGCTCTTTGATACCGGTTCGGTCCAGCAGCTCAACCACGCGGTCCTGAGCGGCCTCCTTGCTCAGTCCCTGATGCAACATCAGTGTCTCGGTCAACTGGTCACCGATGGTGTAGACCGGATTGAGAGAAGTCATAGGCTCCTGAAACACCATAGAGACTGCACCGCCGCGAATATCGCGTAAGCGCTCCTCACCAACGCTGAGCAGGTCCTCACCCTGAAAACGTATGCGACTATTGCCGTAATGTACCTGGCTGTCATCATGCAAACGTAGAATCGACAAAGCGGTTACCGACTTACCGGAGCCCGACTCGCCGACGATCGCCAGTTTTTCTCCGGGGGCGATGTTGAAACTGACATCGTGCACCACCCGCTGGCGCTCACCGAAGGCACCGAAGTCAACGGTCAGGTTTTCAATCTGTAGCAACGACTGTTCGCTCATAATTTTCTTTTCTTCAACCGCGACGCGGGTCCATGGCCTCGCGCAAGGCCTCGCCGATAAAAATCAATAACACCAGGGTACCCACCAGTACGGCAAAGGTGGTCATGGAGAGCCACCAGGCCTCGATATTCTCCTTCCCCTGTGCCAGCAACTCACCGAT
>DKAX01000164.1 GCA_002450975.1 Proteobacteria bacterium UBA6915 | reverse complement strand
CGCATGGCACGCTGGGCGCCGACCAACACGGAATTGGAATCGAGGTTACTCTGCGCCTTAAGACGGGCGAACTCCTTGAAACCGGACTGGAAGATACTCTCCAGGCCATCGATCTCCTTGCCGGGACTGCTGACCTGATTGTAGAGCTGGCTCAAATCACCGCTCACCCAGAACCGCCGCTCGAAATCCTCCGCCTTGGCGCGCGCCCGTTTCATAAAATTGTGTTTGCGAAAGATTATCGTCCAGGAGACGATCGACAGCCCCAACAACAAGGCCATCACCAGCTGCACCAGCGGACTGGCATGGACAATCAAACTGAAAAATGACAAATCAGCGTTCACGCGATATCTCCGTTCTTATCTCTGCGGGGACGGCACAGGCACGAAAATCCGTGGCCCTGACTGCCGCAATTGTAGCCGTTGCGGTGCAGTAGACCACCGATTGCTCGCCATCTCCATGATGATTTTCTTTGCTGGACGTTGAAAAAATTTCTTGTTGAAACACCATACTGGCCTTGTTTAAGGTTTCAACAGTGGCGGAAACCTGCAACTGCTCATTAAAACGCGCCGGCCTGAGAAAATCCAGGTTAACGGAACGGACCACGAGCAAGACACCCATACGCTCACGAAGTTCATCCTGTTCAAAACCCAGATGACGCAAATACTCGGTGCGCGCCCGCTCGAAGAACCTTAAATAGTTACCATAATAGACCACGCCACCGGCGTCGGTATCTTCATAATAGACCCGTACGGGCCAAAGGAACCGCGTCACAGGTCACCCCACGCCATTAAATTCTCAATCCAAGGTGTCACTGAACAAATCCTTCGACAATGGCAAACCACTGTCTGCGCGTCCGGGGGGCGTCAGGCCGAAATGGGCATAGGCCTGACGCGTGGCCACTCGCCCGCGCGGCGTGCGCATCAGGTAACCCTGCTGTATTAAATAAGGTTCCAACACATCCTCGATAGTGCCGCGTTCCTCGCCAATGGCCGCCGCCAGACTGTCCACACCCACCGGACCGCCGTCGAAACGATCTATCACCGCCAGTAATAATTTGCGGTCCATCATATCGAAGCCCAGTTGGTCCACATCGAGCAGGTCCAGCGCACGCTGGGCAACCTCATCGGTGATACAACCATTGGATTTCACCTGAGCGAAATCGCGCACACGGCGTAACAGGCGGTTGGCGATACGCGGCGTGCCGCGCGAACGGCGTGCAATCTGCACGGCACCATTGGGTTCGATAGCGATTTTCAATATCCGGGCGGCGCGGGTAACGATGGCCGTCAGCTCATCCACGGAATAAAACTCCAGGCGCTGCACGATGCCAAAGCGGTCGCGCAGGGGCGAAGTCAGCAGACCGGCACGGGTGGTGGCGCCCACCAGGGTGAAGGGTGGCAGATCCAGTTTGATGGAACGCGCCGCCGGCCCCTCACCGATCATGATATCCAGTTGATAATCCTCCATGGCCGGGTAGAGCACCTCCTCCACCACCGGGCTCAGACGATGAATCTCGTCGACGAACAAAACGTCATGCGGCTCCAGATTGGTTAACAAGGCTGCCAGATCACCGGCCCGCTCCAGCACCGGGCCGGAGGTCTGTTTGATATTCACCCCCATCTCATTGGCGACGATGTTGGCCAGGGTGGTCTTGCCCAGTCCGGGCGGACCGAAGATCAGCACATGATCCAGGGCCTCGTGACGACCACGGGCCGCCTGAATAAAGATCTGCATCTGATCGCGTACCGCCTGCTGGCCGATGTAATCGTCCAATTGACGCGGCCGCGTGGAGCGATCCTGGGCATCCTCATCAACACGTCCGTGGGTGGAAATCAGTCGATCACTTTCGATCATAGTATGTCATTGCCTCAATTGATCGCCGCTTGCAGGGCACTGCGGATGATCTCTTCACTGACCTTGCCCTGGGTGTCGATCCTGCTGACCATGCGGCTGGCCTCGGGCGGTTTGTAACCCAGTGCCACCAAGGCGCTGATGGCATCGCGGATGGAATCGTTATCACCCTGACCGCCAGCAATGGACAATACGGGAGCAGCCCTGGAAACATCCGTCGTACCCCAATCCTGCAGACGGTCACGCATCTCCACCACCAGGCGCTCGGCGGTCTTTTTACCCACGCCGGGAAGACGGGTCAGGCCGCTGCTGTCTCCGGACAGGACGTGACGCACGAACTCGTCTACCGAGACGCCGGAGAGAATGGTCAGGGCCAGCTTGGCACCCACACCGTTGACCTTGATCAGGGTGCGAAACAGGGCGCGCTCCCTCTCAGTGGCGAAACCATAGAGCAGGTGGGCATCCTCGCGCACCACCAGATGCGTAAACAAGGTCACCTTGTCGCCCAGGGCGGGCAACTGATAAAAAGTCGACATAGGCGCCTCGACCTCATAACCCACGCCATTGATATCCAGCAATAAAGCCGGAGCCTGCTTCTGAACTAACACACCGTGCAATCGACCGATCACCGACGTCGCCTCCGAAGGGATACTGCCCCCTGAATCTGACTCAGGGTCTGTTGTATATGGGAATGACATAAGGCCACCGCCAGGGCATCGGCGGCGTCACTCTGGGGTTTGCCCTGTAATTTTAAAAGCACCTGCACCATGTGCTGCACCTGCTCCTTGGCGGCGCCACCGCGCCCGACCACCGCCTGTTTTATCTCGGTCGGGGTATACTCGTGTACCGGCAGATCCAGTTGCACCGCGGCGCAAATAGCGGCACCGCGTGCCTGCCCCAGCTTAAGGGCCGAGTCAGCGTTGCGGTGCACAAATACACGCTCAATAGCCACCTGCTGGGGCTGATAGTGGGCGATCAATTCGCTGACCCCGCGAAAGATATGCTTCAAGCGCTCCGCCAGTTGTTCACCACCGGTACGGATACAGCCGCTGTCGACATAGTGCACACGGCCGTCCTGTTCGGCGATCACGCCATAACCGGTAGTGATGGAACCGGGATCTATGCCCAAAATACGCAATCTGCCTCCCCCAAAAGACCTGCCAGCTCTGATTGCTGTCCAGCAATGGCAACCGGCTTACACAAACAAAGTCGCAGTGTACCACCGCGGGCCCATTGCCCGAAATTTTGCCGATTTTTAGCAGGAGAGAGAACTAGCGGGCTGTTACTGTCGCCGTGTTGGAGCCCTTGGACAGGTTGCCCGCCTCATCCCGGGCCCGGACCTGATAATGATAGACCACGCCCGCCAGCACACTTTGATCGACGAAATTCAGTTCACCAACCACGGCCAGCTCTTCGTCATTACGCAGGATTTGGTAGACCACCAGCGACTTGCGATTATCCTTGGCCGCCAGCCAGGTTAGTGCCACCTTGCCGGGCTGATCGGCGCTGGCAGCAAGCCCCTTGGGACGCTTGGGAGCGGTGACATCCAGATAAACCAGGGTCATGGCCGTGCCGTTGGGGCGCAGGGAACCCGCGCCGGCACTATTGACCATCACGGTGGCGGCATAGCCCCCTTCCCGGCTACCCTTTTTGGCAGATACCTGCCACTCGACCTGACGAGTCTCACCAGGCGCCAGTTCCAACACGGATTCGGAAAACTGCCCTTTCAACTCCGGCGGCATCAGATTGCTAAGTCGCAGCTTTCCCGCCGCACAGGTACCGCTATCCTTGTTACTCACCAACACGGATAGCTTGCCTTTTTGCGCCATGACCAGACTTTCTGGCAGAACCTTGATCTCAGGCGCGTACATACGGCAATCACTGGACGTCTCCTGTGCTGCCAAAGGCAAAGACACCATGGCTATATACCAGTAAATAGCCATTCGCCGAGCGCGGACACCGGATCTATTCTGCAAACGAAAAGTATTCAAACAGTACACTCTGACTCTCGATTTTTTGTATTCTTGTTTTGCTTAAACCAGACCCCATCGGGGGAACGAAGCCAATCATAGTATTTTTTTGCGGGTTTATTGTTCCTAATTTGTGGTTTTGTGAACCCTGCACACCTGTTGGGCACCCCTTGCCTGAACGGCGCTATACTACCCCCTTTTTCCCCCAGGTACAGTCGTGAAGTTCAGCACACCTTTGTACAGCGGCATTCTACAGCAACGCTATAAACGTTTTTTAGCCGATGTCCGGCTGGACGACGGCCGCCTGATCACCGCCCACAGCGCCAACACCGGCAGTATGCGTGGCTGCGCCGAACCGGGCAGCCGGGTCTGGCTGCTGGACAGCGGCAACCCGAAACGCAAACACCCCTTTAGCTGGGAGCTGGTCGAGGCCTTGCCCAACGTCCTGGTCGGCATTAACACCACCCTGGCCAATCGTCTGGTGGCCGAGGCCATCCAAAACGGCACCCTCAAAGAGCTACACGGATATCAACAACTGCGTACGGAAGTGCGTTACGGCCAGCAGAACTCCCGTATCGACCTGTTACTAAGCGATCACTTAAAACATAGCGACTGCTATGTGGAGGTCAAGAACGTCACCCTGGTGGAGGACGGCATCGCCAATTTCCCCGATGCCGTCAGCGTGCGTGCCAGCAAACACCTGCAAGAGCTGCTGGCTATGGTGCGGCAGGGTTATCGCGGAGTGCTCTGTTTTTGCGTACAACGCCGGGATGCCCGCGAGGTGCGACCGGCGGATAGCATCGACCCAACGTATGGACGCTTGCTGCGTGAGGTACAGGCACAGGGGGTGGAAGTGATTGCTTACCAGGCCAGGGTCACCACCGACGAGATCATACTCACCCACGCCTTACCGGTTACACTGGATTAATGTTAAAGCGCCCGCTACGGATAAAGCTGTCGATGGCGCGCACCGCCGCCATGGAGTAGACGATGCCGGAATGGGAGGCCGGTATTACCATGTGATCCTTGGCCGCCGGCAGACGGGTCTCTTCCACCTGCACGGTACCGTCGTTGGGCAGGTCAAAGGTGGCGAAAAGTCGACCGACACCAGCGCTGTGATCACCAGTAACACAGCCCACCGGGACAGCGTCCGGCCACTGGGTGTTACCTTCGGCCAGGGTAGGATAACCCCGCCCCATAATCAGCCGCCCCCACCATTTAGGCGCCAGCGTATTCGCCACCTTGGCGCCCAGAAACGGCGTAGCCAGGCTCACCACCCCCTTAACCGGCAACTGCGGGTTGTCCAACAGACAGCGCTGAATGACGAAACCACCCATGCTGTGACCAACCAAATAGTACTCGCTCTCGGGCAGGCCTTTCAGAAATGCAGCCAGGGCGCGGGCGTTATTCGCCACCGGGCGCCCCATGCCGGGATAGGCGAAGCGTCGCACGCGATAACCGCGCCGCTGCAACTGCCGGGAGAGCCACAGCAAGGGCAGGGAGCGAAACCAGATACCGTGCAACAGAATGATGCTGGGACTGGTATCGCTCATGGGTGAAGCCTAGGGAGAAATGGCCAGCATGCGCTCCAGGGCCAGACGCGCCAGGGCGGCCTCTTCGGGTGCAACGGAAATGCGGTTCACCACCTTGCCCTCCACCAGATTCTCCAGGGTCCACAACAGGTGCGGCGGATCGATACGAAACATGGTGGAGCACATGCACACGGTGGGCGCCATGAAGTGGACATTCTTGCCCTGGTGCTGAAACTGCTGATGCAGACGATTGACCAGATTCAACTCCGTACCCACCAGCCAGCGGCTGCCGGGGGCCGAATCGGCGATGGTCTTGATGATGAATTCGGTAGAGCCAACATAATCGGACTTCTGGCACACCTCGAAGGATGACTCCGGGTGGGAGATCACCTGGGTCTCGGGATAACGGGCGCGAAACTGGTCGATGTGCTCGGGGCGGAACATCTGGTGCACCGAACAAAACCCCTTCCACAAAATCATGCGCGCCTGGCGGATCTGCTCTTCGCTCAAGCCACCCATGGGCAGGTCATAGTCCCACACCACCATCTGCTCCAGGGGGATGCCCATGCGATAGCCGGTATTGCGCCCCAGGTGCTGGTCGGGGAAAAACAGGATCTTTTCGCGCTGATTGAAAGACCACTCCAACACATGGCGCGCGTTAGTGGAGGTACAGACGATGCCGCCATGGCTGCCGCAAAAGGCCTTCAGGTCGGCGGCGGAATTGATATAGGTAACCGGCGTCACCTCATTTTCTACATCCAGCACCTGCGACAGCTCACGCCAGGCGCGCTCCACCTTGGCCAGGTTGGCCATATCGGCCATAGAACAGCCGGCGGAGAGGTCGGGCAGAATGGAGACCTGCTCAGGGCGCGACAAAATGTCGGCCACCTCGGCCATGAAGTGCACACCACAGAAGACGATGTATTCCGCCTTGGAGTTGGCCGCCTCGCGCGACAGGCGCAGCGAGTCACCGGAAAAATCGGCGTGACGGAACACCTCTTCGCGCTGATAGTGGTGACCCAGGATAACCAGACGATCCCCCAGGGCCTGCTTGGCGGCGCGGATACGGGTATCGAAATCGATCTCCTCACCGGCCAGGGTCATGGGGTCAAGGATGACGGCGTTGGTGGTCATAATACGGACCTCTTCCTCGTGTACGACTCAATGGCAGATAAGCCAGTCTACTGACATCAAAAATGAAGCTCCAGCCTGTTTAATCAGAAAAACGTAGCGAGCGCAGCCAGGACAAGGCACAAAAAGGCGAAAAAGCGGAGTTTACACCAAAGTAAATGAGCATTTTGAGCCTTTTTGTAACGCAGTAATGGCAAGCGCAGTAGTTTTTCTACTCCTTGGCGGCTTTATCGTCCGCGCGCTTGCGCGGCTTCAGGCTGAGTTCGCGCCACTGACGCTCGCTGACCATGGAGGGTGCTCCCGTCATGAGACAGCTGGCTGACTGGGTCTTGGGGAAGGCCATGACTTCGCGGATGGAAGCGGCACCGGTCATCAACATGACCAGGCGATCCAGACCAAAGGCGATTCCGCCATGGGGAGGACAGCCCAGCTTGAGGGCGTCCATCAGGAAACCGAACTTGTCGCGCGCCTCTTCCTCTTCCAGGCCCAGCAAACCAAATACCTTGTGCTGGGTTTCATGGCGATAGATACGCATGGAGCCACCACCCACCTCGGTGCCGTTCAGCACCATATCGTAGGCGCGGGAGAGGCAGTTG
>DKAX01000210.1 GCA_002450975.1 Proteobacteria bacterium UBA6915 | reverse complement strand
GAGAAATAAAAGGCACGAATCCCACTCTTTGTGTCTTCTACTCCGTCCCCAACAGCGCAAGGGCCGTCTTCCGGCAGCTACTCAACAGTTTGTTCTGGGCTTGTTTGTCCGCCAGTGTACGCGCCACGGCCACTCCACCGATCATCATCGCGGTAACCGCCATAACCGTCGAACTATCGCAGCGGGAAAAGCGGCGCGTATAGGTGCGAATGAGCTGGTTCAATTTCATATAGACCTCGGTATAGGCCTGACGGGGTTCCGGGTCGTTGATCGCCACATCGCTGACCAGGAAGGCCAGTGGGCAGGGCAGGTCTTTGTCATCGATATGTTCCTGGCTCAGGTAACTGCTGACCAAAAAGGATAACCACTCCTGGTCGTCGGTATCGTCGGGTTTGGGCTGGGCAAGCAGGGAAAACACCGGGGTAAAGGCGATCGCCTGGGCATACAACGTCTGTTTGCTATCAAAATGGGCGTAGAAGGCACCGCGCGTCAGGCCGGCATCGCCCATGATTTCATCGATGGAGGTGTTGTTGAAACCCTTGCGGGTAAATATGCGCACGGCGCTTTGCAGAATGCGCTGGCGGCTTTGTTGCTTATGTTCGCTGGTATAAGGCATGGCGGCCTGCACTCCTTCTAAATATGTTGTTGATCATATTTAGAGGCATTCTATGATAAGGCTCGTTTCGTTACCACAATGGAGACACAAGACTTTATGCAGCAACTACAGATTCTTTATCCAGTATTCGCTATGGCGGCCTTGACCTTTGGCATAACAATCGCCCTTGGCAAGCTGCGGGTGCGCGCCGTCAGACAGGATGGTCTCAAGCCCAGTTACTTTAAATACAACCAGGGTGGTATGCCGCCCGAATACCTGCTGCGGGTGGAGCAGCACTATAACAACCTGTATGAAACACCGGTCCTGTTCTACACCATCTGCCTGATCGGTTTTCTTACAGTCGGTGCCGATCCCCTGACTGTTGGTCTGGCCTGGTTATACGTGGCCAGTCGGATTGTGCATGCCTATATTCACATCAGCACCAACAAACTACTCCAACGACGCAGGATTTTTATCGTCAGTGTGGTTATTCTGCTTTCACTTTGGTTAACAGTATTGTCCCGGATTGTTTTGTAATGGGTAGTTGTGACTACCCGCAGGTGCAGTATGCGCTTGCGGGTAAACTGTGTTAATGTCACTTCAGTCAAAATCCGGTGACCAAAGCGGACCATGTTTTTCAAAAGTACACAAACGGCCATTGTGCTTTTGTCGTTGACCATTATTGGTTGCGACGATCAGTCACCGCGTCAGTTGGATCAAACACCTTATACCTACAAAACGCCTGATAATTTGTCGGATGGGATTACCGTTGCCCCGGCGGTAGAGCAAGGTATTACCAATTCGCACCTGGTCGAACTGGTCAATGCCATTCGCCAGGGAACCATAGTTGGTGTGGATAGTATTTTGCTGGCCATGGACGGTGAGCTGATCCTGGAGGAGTATTTCGCCGGTTGGCAAAGGGATGACCGCCACGACCTGCGCTCGGCGACCAAAAGTATCACGGCATTGCTGTTGAGCATTGGCTTCGAGCAGGGGATTCTCTCGCCGCAGGATAGTGTCTATAACCACTTCTATCCCTATTACGGATACGGTGCAAACTGGGCACCAATCAAAGAGAATATCCTGCTGCAACACTTTATGGATATGAGCAGCGGCCTGGATTGTGATGACTACAACGAGGAATCGCCGGGTAACGAAAGCAAGATGGCGCGTCACCGTGACTGGGTCAGGTTTATCCTGGACCTCGAGGTGCGCTATAAAGCCAATGAGCGTTTTGCCTACTGTACCGGTGGTGTGCAGGTGACCGCACGCATGCTGGAAGACGCCAGCGGCTCCAGTCTGCGCGATTTCGCCGCCCGCTATCTGTTTTTACCCCTGGGGATTGATGATTATCAATGGTCGACTACCGGCAGCGGTCGCACCGAGGCTAGCGGCCATATTTTCCTGCGACCGCGTGACATGCTCAAGCTGGGGTTGTTGTTGGATGGCGAGGGCATGTGGCACGATCGCCGGGTTATCACCAGCGCGTTTGTCGACAAGTTACACAATCCACGTTTTAACTTTTATGGCGACTTCTGGTGGCATCAGACGTTTACCTCGGACGAAGCACTGTTTCCGGATACGCATGCGATCTTTTCGGCGGGCAATGGCGGACAACACATCTTTGTCTTTTCCGAACTTCACGTGGTTCTGGTGCTGACAGCCAGCAATTACAATCAGGCCTCGGTCGCTTACGGCATTATCAAAAACTACCTATTACCCGCGGTGTATGGACTATGAATATAGCATTGAGATCATTACGGTTGGCAACCCCGCTTTTGTTTGTCAGCGGTGTAGCCCTTGCACAAAATGAAAACATCGATCTGCAGTGGCAGGGCGCGCTGGCGGTGGCCGGGCAATATCTGGCCCACTCCAGCAGCTATAGTGGCGACCTGGGACTGGGGATAGAGGAGGCCATGGTCCATCTGCAGATCGACAGCAAGGAGACACCGGCCATGCGCGCGCGCCTGGGCATTGGTGTGCGCGATGAATTCAATTATACCGTGGCCCTCTCGCCCTATTCGCCGGTGGCAACCGGTTTGCAGTACGGCTGGATCGAGTATCAGCGCAGTGACCGGCGCACCTGGCAGATGGGTTTGCTAAAATCCCATTTCGGTGTGGAGAGCGGTTTTGCCAGTGACAATCCCCACATTCTGTTTGGCGCCCTGAACAAGACCTTGTCATTTTTCTATCCCGGTTTGCGCCTGCAGCTGCAGGCCGGTGATTGGCAGCTGTACGGCGAGGTCAGCGGGCCGGAGGTGCCGAATAAGTCCAGTGGCGCCGGCGGTATCCTGCGGCACTACGGTAGCAACAGCTATATCAAGTTTAATTTCCTTTCCGCCGGTGATGAGCGTTCCCTGGCAGAGTTGGCCTGGTTGCACGCGATGTCCGCATCCAGCGTGGGTGCGGTAGCGCGTTTCATCCGATTGTATGATGATCTTGACTGGCGCG
>DKAX01000046.1 GCA_002450975.1 Proteobacteria bacterium UBA6915 | reverse complement strand
TGCGTCTGGTCAGCGTATTCTAGCTAGGAGCAAAAATGCCTCGGGAATCCTCAGCTCTACCCTTCTCCAGCCCAAACTATCAACCACCCAGCGCGGAGGATATTCGCGAAGCACTAAAGCACGGTGAGCATTGGACTGGGTCTGTGGCGGCCACTATGCTGGGGGTTAATTCAAGAACCATACGCAAGTGGACCGGGGGTGAATGCGAAATGCCTTATGCCGCCTGGCGTCTGCTGCTTATTTTAAAAGGGATTGTCAGCATTCAGGACCAGGAATAATGTCGATAGCACCGCGCCTTAAGAATAACCTTCTTTTTTGCCTTAGTCTGTTTTGTACGACACCAATAGCAATCGCCTGCGATATTGAGGACAATCCGGTCTTGATGGACGCGCTTTTAGGCAAGGAACGTCTCGAGCAATATCACTACCTCGATAGTGAGGGAAAGCAACATTTTGATAGCCTGGCCGCATTTAAGGCACGTGAGACACTTCAGAAAAAATATTTTGATCGCATTAACAAGATTGACCCAAGCGAATCAGATATCAGCTGCTTTCTGTTGATTGGCGCGATTGCCTATTATCAAAATGGCACGGCGACGATGGAGTCCTATTCGGAACAAACAAAACCTTTGTACGAAAAGAAGCCGGAACTGGTGTTTAAGGCGCTTGCGAAGGCACCATTATTGATTGAGCCGGTTTGTTACTATTTAAATAATTATTTTGGGTTTGAAGATAAAAATAAGAAAGGTAAATCGGCGTTTGTTGAGAGCTTCGAACACCTGAGCAAGACTTCATTGCCGGATATTCAACATCAACGCTGCTTGAATATGTTTAAAGAATAAGGCGTTGTGTCGCTGCGCGAATCATGATGAGTTACACAAAATGAGCTAACCCTCGGCCTCCGTTCCAGACTTGGCTCTAACGATTCCATCCTTGGAATCGGCCCTACATTTTAATGTTTTCACCGCAAATTCTTTACCTTGAACCTCCTACTCTTGATCTTGTATCCGCTGAGCATCTATAAAGCCCGTATGGAAACAGTTCGCCATACCGAGATACAAGTAATTATGTCGATAGCATTGATTTTTTGTTGATGTTGAAATATGCAACGCGCACGCCGACCATGACTGTTAGCGCTTATTGATTCTCTTCTTTTATTCATTAATTGAATATTCGCAACCCCATCGCGTGATACTTTAGTGATTATTTCATGATAATGCTGTGACTCTCCCTGCGGATGATGTTGGCTGGGCTAACTTCGACAACGGAGGGGGTTATGGCAGGTCTATCATGGTGTAAAGCAGTAGGTTATGGGGTCTTGTTGGTGGCTGTTGCAACAACAAGTGCGCAGGCGAATACTCAGGGGGCGGTGCCGACAGCCGCTGTGCAACAGGCGCTCAAGCAGAGCAGTATTCCTTTTATTAAGAATCAGGGGCAAAAACATTCTGACGTGGCTTTTTATACCCGCACACCAGGGGGTGCCTTGTTTGTGGACAAGCAAGGCGGACTGGTTTACGCCTTGCGCGATGATAAGCAGGCGTGGGCCTTTAAAGAAAGTTTTGTCAGTGACAAGGCGCTTAAGCCCCGAGAGGCAGTGAAGAGTGCCTTACCGTTGCGCTTGCAGGACAGCCAGGGAATGCGCACACTGGTGACGGCCGAACGGGTGTCTTTGGGCGAGATCGCGTCCGGTATTCGCGTGGAGTTACAGGCAGCGTCCAATAACGTCGAGAAGCTGTTTTATATTGCACCCGGTGCGGCGCCGCAGAAGATCCAGGTCAGGCTTGCCGGCATCCAGGCCAGCCATGTGGATGCTCAAGGCAGGTTGGTCATTGATACCGGTCTGGGGCCGGTGGCGTTTAGCAAACCGGTGGCGTTCCAGTGGGATGGCCATGAAAAACAATTTGTCGATGTGGCCTATGTGCTCAAGGACAATGTCTACGGTTTTGCCCTGGGCGACTACGACACCGCCCGTGAGCTGGTGATCGATCCGGTGTTGGCGGCTACCTATCTGGGCGGCGGCGACGGTTATCCGACCTATTCCTATGATGACCTCACTAGCCTGGTCGTGGATGGCGATTACATCTACGCCGCCGGTGGCACCCATTCACCGGATTTTCCCACGGCGCTGGGTTATGACTCCACCTTCAACGATATTCGCGACGGCTTCGTGGTGCGCATGACGGCGGATTTGTCTACCTTGGTCAATGCCACCTTTATCGGCGGTACGGTGTATGACATGGAGCGCGACAGTAACGGTGAAATTATAGTGGCGGGTCAGGCCTATTCTGGTTTTCCCAAAACCGCAGACGCCTACAGCTACCCCTCCGACTATGAACAGACCGGTGGCTTTATTGCGCGCTTCAATGCGGATCTGACCCAGTTGCTGTCGGCCGGTGTGGTGGTGCCGGCGATTATTCAGCAGATCAGCATGGGCAATGGTCGCATCTATTTTTCCGGCGCCCATAATCAGGAGAATCTGGCCGTCACACCCGGGGCCTTTAGCTCCTCGTGCTACTGTATTAAACAGGGGAGTTTTGGCGCTAACACCTTTACGGGGTATATGGGCAGTGTATCCACCGACCTCACGTCCTTGATGGCCTTGAGTTGGATTGGTGGTTCGGCACCCAATGATATCGCCGTCAGTCCCGACAGCAGTGTGTATGTCATCACGGGAGCCTATACCATTTCCGACGGTGCCATTCGTCAGTTTGATGCGGATATCACCAGTGTGCTGGCTAGCCAGAGTTTTGCCTATCTGGGCAATGATCAGACCTATTTTCAGAGCATGCTGCTGGCGGATGATTTTGTCCTGGTGTCCGGCAGCACCAGGAAGAATAATCTCCCCACCACCCCCGGCGCCTATGACAGCACGTGCGGAACGGATGGCAATTGTGATGACACCGATCCGAATTTCTACATCGCCAAGGCCGATGGTTTTCTGGTGCGCTACTCGCTGGATCTGCAAGACATCCAGGGCTTGACCTACTTTGGTGGCAGCGGTCATGACTCGATCAGAGACATGGTGCTGGATGGTGCGGGTAATGTGCTGTTTAGTGGTATTGCCGGGACCGGCGGCGTGCCTACCACCGCGAACGCCGAGCAGAAAAAGGCAGGCAACCGCTTCATCGCCAAAATGTCCAGCGACCTGACCACGCTCATTTACTCCACCTACATTGCGGTGGACGGCGAACTCACACCGGGCGCCGGCAGTGACATCTATTTGACCGGCAGCATCGGCAGCAGTGACCCCCTACCCGTCACCAGCGGCGCCTTTGATACGACCTACAATGGCGGCGCAACCGATGGTTATATTGTTCTATATCGACTGGCTGATGGGACAGGTGGCGGGACTGGTAGCGGGACTGGTGGCAGCGACCCGACACCGGGCGCTAACGTGGCACCGACCGCCAATGCCGGTGCTGACCAGACGGTTACCCAGAAAACCACGGTCACTCTCGATGGCAGCGCTTCCGGTGATAGCGATGGCCGTGTCGTCAGTTATCAGTGGCGACAGCTTAAGGGAAGTAGCGTAACCCTCGCCAACGCCACTAGTGCGGTAACGAGTTTCACTGCACCCAGGACCAGACGCGGGCGCACACTGACCTTGGTGTTTGAGTTGACAGTTACAGACAATGGCGGCGCCAGTAGCACCGATCAGGTGACGGTTACTGTTACTCCGTAGAGCCGGCTTACTTTGTTCCGATTGGTCGGGGTCAGAATAGTCTGGCCCCGATTTTATCTATTCTGTCCACTAACCCTTGGTCGGTTTCGTCGTTTTGTCTGCGGTTTTTCGACAGGGGCTGCTGGTGTACGGAAGATATCAGCCGCCTTGTAGTGATGTCTCGGGTACGACATTTTATAGCACGGTGGTTCTGGCATCTCTGGTGGAAATGACAATGTAGCAATCCGCCCTTGAATCGGCGGATGTGCTACCGCGATTTCCTGCGTTACTGTGGGCGGTCGGAGCTTCCTGTTCTGATGGGTTTGTTTTTAGTTAATTCTGGAGGGTTTCGGATTTGGGTGGTTTGACTTTTCTGACTTTCTCTTTTCGCAGGAAAATTGTGTTTCTACGCGCAACAATCGAAGCATTTGCGATCAGGTTCATCGTTCAATCGGTGTTGGACAAAGTAACTAGCTGAGAAGAAATAGAAAATATTTATTTGTCAAGGCAGCAACGGTCAGTGTTGAATAATATGCCAACTAAGTATAGAAAGTATCTACAAGAGGATCGCAGCGCAAGAGTGATCAGTTTTGAGGGCAGGCTTTTAGGATATAGGACAAAGGTTCTAGATTATGGCGTACTGTTGTCTTTGTTAACACTTAAGTTCTTTCTAGGGGGGGAACATGAAGATCATGGATGTAGTTAAGAAGGCGTGGGGCATAAAGTTTGGCAAATGGACTACGATCCTTTTGGTGGGTGTATTTCTGGTAAGCAGACTGGGACTGGAAGTGCTGGATGATTTGCCAGAACCATTGCCATGGATAATTACTGCGACAATATTGGCGATCGTAATCATGATTGCGTTTGATGTTCAGGAAAAAGTGGTTGATTTGGTAAATAAAAACAGGGAAGGCAGTTTTGATGGATTTGAAAAAGCCCGCGACGACATAACGCAAACGATTATAAGTGAGTACAAGCGAAGAAAAAACAAGGTGATCCGAATTGAAGCCATCGGCGTCTCACTGGTATATACCTGTAATTGGTTGAGGAGCCAATTACGTGAGTTACTCAAAGACAACAAGGACATGAAGATACAAATAGAAGCCTGCATGGTTTCCACTGAGTATCTCAATAAGATGGTTGAAACTGGTGCCATGCATTGGGCGGAACCGAATGACTGGTGTGCAGAGGCCGAAATTAGCTATAAATATTTAAAGGATCTCGAAAGCAGCGCAGAACCGGACCTTGGCGGGTTAACAGTAAAAGGTGTGCATTTATACGAATTTATCCCTCAATGGCACGGTTTGTTAATTAACAATAATTACCTTTATCTCGGACGATGCGAGTGGGACTGGGAGATGGTGGGCGAAGGGGCGGAAATTCCTCCAAGACTGAGTATTGGCCAATGTTTGTATCGCTACTACTTTGCAGATGACAAGTTTGGAGGCAGGGCGAGGGTTGAGCTGTTTAAGGGTTGGTTCAAATACCTTAAAAGAGTAGCGATTAGGCCTTCGGGATACGGTATTGATAAAAAGCCATTGGGTATCGGTCCTGCTGGCATCGAGGCGAAAGCTAGCCTCGAGAGCATTGATACGTAAATTCTATAACTGAAAATATCGAAAAATATTATGCGCACTTGTTTCTCCCAAGTGCCCTCACATAGTGGATATCACCCTAAATAATTCGACAATATTGCAAGGTAACACTGCGTTTTTAGAGAGTTTTGTACAATTGAGCAAGGCACCATTACCGGATATCCAACATCGGCGGTGTTTTGAGGTGTTTAAAGAATAGGGTGTTGAGTCGCTGCGCGGTGCCTGGCTGGTTAGGCAAACAACACTAGTCCTCGGCCTCCGTTCCAGACTCGGCTCTGGACACTGTATAACCCCTTC
>DKAX01000091.1 GCA_002450975.1 Proteobacteria bacterium UBA6915 | reverse complement strand
GTCTCGACATAAGCGGTAATGATGGCCAAGGCCGCAAGGGCAGCAGCGCCAATAGCAAAACCTTTACCGATCGCAGCAGTCGTGTTACCCAACTCATCCAACGAGTCGGTAATCTTGCGGGTAGCGGCGCCCAGACCACTCATCTCTGCAATCCCCCCCGCATTGTCGGCAACCGGGCCATAGGCATCAATGGCCATGGTTATACCCACAGTCGCCAACATACCGACCGCCGCAATCCCAACCCCATAAAGCCCGGCCATGGCACTCGAGATATAAATAATCGCTGATATGGTCAACACGGGAATCAGCACCGACTGCATACCGGTAGCCAGGCCGCTGATAATAACGGTCGCAGGCCCTGTTTCACCCGACTTAGCGATATTGCGTATTGGCTTACCCGCGGTGTAGTACTCCGTAACCAAACCAATGATGATGCCACCCAACGCACCGACTAAAACCGCACCCCAAATTTGGGAAGACAGGCCTGCCCAACCAATCAAGCCATAGGCAGCGATGATAAACAACACCGCCGCACCGATAGTTCCCACACGCAAGGCCACATCGGGCGCGCGCCCGGACGATACAATCACCAGGACAATGCCGAGAATGGAACACACCAGCCCTGTGGAGGCCAAGGCTAAGGGGAGAAACATCAACGACTCACGCGACCCCAAACCTTGCAATGCGGCCATACTCAAAGTCGATGCGATAGCGATTGTGGCGATAATCGAACCGCAATAGGACTCGAAAATATCCGACCCCATACCTGCAACGTCGCCCACGTTGTCACCCACATTATCGGCAATAACACCCGGATTGCGCGGATCATCCTCGGGAATACCCGCTTCAATCTTACCGACCAGATCAGCCCCCACGTCGGCGCTTTTGGTGAAAATGCCGCCGCCGACGCGAGAGAACAACGCAACCGTTGAGGCCCCCATGCCGAATCCATGAATGGCGTGCGCTGTCTCCGGATCACCACCGAACATCAGGTACAACACGCCCAAACCGATCAATCCTAAAGAGGCAACGGTCAATCCCATGATAGAGCCACCAAAAAAGGCCGTACTCAGCGCCGCCGCGGCACCTTTGGTGTGAGCGGCTGTTGTAGTCCGCACATTAGCCCGCGTAGCCGAAAACATACCGATATACCCGGCCAGCCCGGAGCAAAACGCACCCACAGCAAAAGCCAGTGCACTCTTCCAGCCAAGAAACAGATAGAGCAGAACAATTAAGACCAAAGCAAACGGTGCAAGGATGGAATATTCGCGACGCATAAACACCATGGCACCCTGATGAATCGCCTCGCCGATTTCCAACAACTTGCCTTCACCGGCCGGATATCGCATGACCAGGCGGTAGATAATAAACGCCACAAAAAGACCGACCGCGCCAAGCACGGGCGGGAAAGAGACTTCTGTCATTAAACACCTCCCCAGAGGTTGGTCGTTGTTATTGGGTCATTGCCGAAGACAATCACCTATTGTGCGCACCACACAACAAGACGCGTCCATTCATACTACTGCGATTGACAGAAAGTGCAAATTAAGCCGGAACTTAGTGCAGATTGTTGACACCATGGATAGAATCTCACTCCTACCCATACTATTTTTCGTTATAATGCGCCGGCACCAATATTCCGGACCCAATCCATGGGCCGGGGACCATTCTATATATAGGAGAGCGTTACCATGAATCTTGATCGCGTCGATGCGGGCAAAGATGTCCCTAATAATATCAATGTTATTATCGAGATCCCGGCCCATAGCGACCCGGTAAAATATGAAGTCGATAAAGAAACCGGCGCCATGTTCGTCGACCGCTTCATGAACACCGCCATGCACTACCCTTGCAACTACGGTTACGTCCCTAAAACACTGTCCAAAGACGGTGATCCGGTGGACGTGTTGGTCGTAACCCCCATCCCCCTTCTGAGCGGATCCGTCATCCGTTGCCGTCCGGTAGGCATGCTGAGCATGACCGACGAATCTGGCGAAGATGCCAAGATCCTGGCCGTACCGATCGATAAACTTTCGCCGCTCTATCGCAAGGTCACTGAATTCCGCGACCTGCCCGAACTATTACTTCAGCAAATATCTCACTTCTTCGAACACTATAAGGATTTGGAACCGGGCAAGTGGGTCAAGATCGAGGGATGGGAAAGCGCGGAAAAGGCCAAAGAAGAGATACTATTCGGTGTGAAAAACTACAAGCCGTAAATAAAAAACGCCAGGTGGTTATCCACCTGGCGTTTTTAACAACCATCAAATCCGCTTAGGGGCGAACGTAGGAATAACCTTCTTCCTGCAGTTCCATGATGCGGATAACACCGGCCTTAACGACTTTGACGCCGTCAGTCAGCTGGGGTTTCTTACCAGTCTTTTCTTCAACCTTGGCCATNNGTGTTGCCACAGGCGCTGAAGGTGATGTTCTGCATGGCCAAACTCTTCACGCGATCTGCAGAAGGACTCTTTTTGGTCAACAGACCCAGACCTGGACCATAGGCAACGATTTCGATATCGACGTTATCCATGCCCAGATCCTTTTGCACATTAACGGCATTATTCAGAGCAATAGCCTGAGTCTTTTCGTCGTCAGTGCTGACCTGGATTACGATCTTGTGCTTGGCTTCACTGGCCTGCGCATTCATGCCAGTCATCGCCAGCAATGCCACACCCAATACCATCATGGATTTTAGAACAGCTCTCATTCCCAATTCCTCCTCAAAGGTAAAAACAATAGGGACTTATATTGAATGAGAGCTGAACAGGGCGCAAGCACAAAATTAATATTAGTTAATTATAATAAACGAATCTATTTTGCAGCCTTTTTGTTTTTTACCACGTCGTCCATCAGATGCAAGCCACTAAAGGCATCCTTGGCATAGTGGACATGGTCGGGGACACTATAGGCAGCACGGCAGTCGGTTTCGACAAAACGCCGGGTCAAGGCAGCACCACCGAGTAGCACGGGAATATCCATCCCTTCGCGACGCATCTCTTCCAGATTTTCTTTCATAATGACCGTCGACTTAACCAGCAAACCGGACATACCGATGGCGTCTGCATGGTGCATTCTCGCCGCCTCCATGATGGCCCCAACCGGCTGTTTAATACCCAGGTTGATCACCTTGTAGCCGTTGTTGGTCAGAATGATATCGACCAGGTTTTTGCCGATATCATGGACATCGCCCTTTACTGTGGCCAATACCAAGGTACCCTTCTCCTGCCCCTCAGCCTTTTCCATGAAGGATTCCAAGTAGGCCACCGCTGTCTTCATGGTCTCCGCAGATTGCAGAACAAACGGTAGCTGCATCTGGCCGCTGCCGAACAATTCACCAACCACGCGCATACCATCCAACAACAGGTTATTGATAATATCCAACGGTGAGTACTTCTCCATGGCCTTGGCCAGATCGGCATCCAGACCCTGCTTATCGCCATTGATGATGCGCTCCTTCAACACCTCTTCGATAGTCTCGGGTCGCTGGGCCTTGGTCTCGGCCACTTTGACATCCTTGAACAAATCGACAAAGTGCAGCAGGGGATCGCGCCCGTCGCGACGGACGTTAAAGATCAAATCCTCGGCCGCCTGACGATGGGCCTCGTCGATCTTGTGCAAGGGCATGATCTTGGAGACATGGATAATGGCCGCACTCATACCGCGCTGCTGCGCGTGGTGCAGAAAAACCGAATTCAACACGTGGCGCGCCGCAGCGTTCAAGCCGAAAGAGATATTGGACAGACCCAAGACGATCTGACACTCAGGAAAACGCTTGTTGAGCTGTTCGATGGCATCCAGGGTATTACGCCCATGATCCCTATCCTCCTCTACGCCGGTACAAATGGTAAAGGTCAGCGGATCGAACATCAGATCGCCGGCGGGCAAGCCGTAACGGTTGACAGCAAAATCGTACAAGCGCTCGGCGATACGCATCTTGTCCTCGACCTCCTTGGCCATACCCTCTTCGTCGATGGTCAAGGCCACCACGGCCGCGCCATATTGCTTGGCCATTTCCAGGATAGTTGCCGCCTTCTCCTCGCCATCCTCAAAATTAATCGAGTTGATGATGGCCTTGCCACCCAGCATCTTCAGGCCCGACTCGATGACATTGGTCTCGGTGGAGTCGATCACCAGTGGCACGGTGATCTGGCCGCGGTAACGGGACAACACCTCCTGCATGTCACTCTGTTCAGGGCGCCCGACATAGGCGACACAGACATCCAGGGCGTGTGACCCCTCTTTGACCTGCTCCCGGCCGATACCCACCAAGGCATCCCAGTTCTCTTCTGCTAATAGTTCGCGAAATTTTTTCGAGCCATTGGCATTGGAGCGCTCGCCGATGGCAAACACCGCGTTCTCCTGTCGCAACGGCACGCTGGTATACAAGGAGCTGACGGCCGCCGTGAGTTGCACTTCACGCTGCTTAGGCGCGTGATTGCTGCGAGCATCCAGCATGGCGCGTAGCGCTGCCATATGACCTGGCGTTGTGCCGCAGCAACCACCGATCAGATTGACGCCGTCCTCTTCGACAAAACGCTCCTGCCACTCAGCCAGCTCTTGCGGTGAAAGCGGATATTCGGTTTTGCCATCGACCAACAGGGGCAGACCGGCATTGGGCATAACCGAGATAAAACCGGGCCAGTTCTCTCCCAGATATTGCACGTGCTCCGACATCTCCGCCGGACCGGTAGCACAGTTCAAACCGATGAAATCAACATCCAGGGCACCCAGGGCGGTGACAGCACTGGCGATATCAGAACCCACCAGCATGGTGCCGGTTGTCTCGATGGTCACCTGCGCCAGAATGGGAATATCCTGTTTGTTTTTCTCTTTGCGGGCTATCTTGCAGGCGTTGGCTGCCGCCTTCATGGTCAGCAGGTCCTGGTTGGTCTCCAGCAAAAACGCATCAACCCCGCCATCGACCAGACCGCGCGCCTGCTCCAGATAGGAGTCAACCAGGGTGTCATAGTCGATATGATTCAAACTGGGTAACTTGGTACCTGGCCCCAGGGAACCGATGACATAACGTGGCCACTCGGGCGTGGAGAACTCATCGGCGACTTCGCGGGCCAGACTGGCACCCAGACGATTCAGTTCATAGGTCTGCTCGACCAGGTCGAACTCCGCCAGCACCACCTTATTGGCGCCAAAGGTGTTGGTCTCCACGCAATCGGTACCCACCTCGAAGTAGGCACGTGCCATACCTCTAACGAAATCGGGTCGCGTCTGATTGAGAATCTCGGAACAGTTCTCCAGACCGAGAAAGTCTTTATCCAGATCCCAATCCTCCGCCTGTATCAAGGTACCGGTGGCACCATCACACAAGAGAACGCGCTGTTTGATCCGATCGATGAATTTCATGGGGTATCCTAAACAGAAAAAGTGGCGCTAATTATAGCGGCCTGCCGGATGGCGGGCCACCAAAGGACAACAGAATCACTTCCTGAGAAGAGGGGTTAGCACTGCTCCCAAGGGAGATTATGGAACCGCCAGCCGCCTAAGGTGCTGCGGTGGTGGTCATCGTCCAACTCCCCTTCGAAGCCTTCGTCCACGTTGTAGACATCTTCAAAACCCTGTTGCAACAGCAACTCACCGGCCTCGGCGGAACGCTTGCCGCTACGGCAAATCAACACCACCGGAGCGCAGTCCTTTACGTGGCAACTGAGGCCACCCAGCATCACCTGACGCACCTGGGGAACAAACTGCGTATTGATAGTCCAATCCGGCTCGTCGATCCAGGGAATATGGATAGCCCCCTTGGGGTGACCGACAAATAGAAACTCCATGGAAGAGCGCACGTCAATCAATACGGCACGGGGATTGTCCTGCAGAATCTCCCAGGCCTTTTTGCAACTGATTGTATGTACCTTTTTACCTTCGCCCATTGCTTGATCTCCGCTGACAAACCCTCGCCCCTTGTTTGATACTATTAAACTCCGCGGGAAAGGTATAGTAAAAAATACGGGAACCCAGGGTGGATAGGCCCGGAACATGCTATGCTTACGAGCTTTTTGGTCAATCCGTCATCGCCTTATGTCAACCACGACCACCCGACAAAACGCTGGCTCCCTGCCCATGCGCATCTTGATATATGTCATATTGCGCGGCCTGGCCCTCCTGCCCCTGCGCTGGGTTCATGCCTTGGGCGCTCTGATCGGCTGGCTGCACTACAAGACACCCAACACCCTGGCCCGGGTAACTCGCACCAACATCGACCGCTGCCTGCCCGACTGGTCCAAGGAAAAACGTGAGGCCTTGGTACGTAAAAGTCTCATCGAAGCGGGCAAGGCCATCACCGAAATCGGACCCCTGTGGCTGTGGCCAAAAGCACGTATCGACAGACTAATTCGCGATGTCGAAGGCGAACACTATATTCGCGAGGCGGTAGAACAAAAGCGTGGCGTCATTCTGGCCGTACCTCACCTGGGCACCTGGGAGGTGATCGGCCTTTACATTCCGCAGCGCTACCCCATGACCATACTCTATCGCCAGCCCAAGGTGGCCGCTCTGGACGGTATTATGCGCCACTCCCGTGAGCGTATGGGTGCGCGTCTGGTTTCTACGGATGCCCGTGGCGTCAAGGCCTTACTCGACCAGGTTCGCAATGGTGGCGTCACCGGCATCCTGCCCGACCAGGAACCGGGTATCGGCACCGGGCAGTTTGCCCCCTTTTTCGGCATACAGGCTTACAGCATGGTGTTAGTACCACGCCTGGCAGAAAAGACACAGGCCGACGTGATCTTTGCCTACGCGCAACGCCTGCCCAAAGGCAGGGGCTACAAAATTTGCTTCATGCCGCCGCGCAAAGAACTGACGGGGGCCGATGTTCAACAAGACGTGGCCGTCATGAACCAGGCTACGGAAGAGTTGATACGTCTGCTGCCGGAGCAATACCAGTGGGGATATAAANNATAAACGCTTCAAGAGCCGCCCGCAAGGGGAAGACAAGTTTTACTGAGGGTAATCTTTTTAATCTCTTCAGAGTTTCTTCCCTGGTCCGTATGCGTCAATAAAAAACGGCGCCACCGGCGCCGTTGGAAAATAATCGGTCAGTAATGACTTACTTCAACGCCAGGGCGGACTGACGACCGGAACGCTGATACCAGAACTTGGCCTGCTGAAGATCTCTACCCACACCCTGACCCTTTTCAAACATGACTCCGAGAACGAATTGAGAATCGCTGTCACCCTGCTGGGCCTTGACCATCAACTGTCCGGCAGCCAGGCGATACCAGCGATTGGCCTTGGCCTGGTCCTGCTCAACACCCCGGCCCTGTTCATACAATCCACCCAGTCGATATTGCGCCATGGGGTAGCCCTGATTGGCGGCCTGGCGATACCAATGTGCCGCCTGCTTGTCGTCAGCCTTGGCGCCCTCACCGCGCTCGTAGTTTTCCGCCACAGCGAACTGCACGTGGGCAAAACCCTGACCCGCAGCCTGAACCATCCACTTCATGGCCTCGCTGGAATCCTTTGGCACACCACTGGCTTCGCTGTAAATACGCCCTAACATATGGGCTGCGCCGGCATCGCCCTTTTCCGCAGCCGGCTTCAATAATTGAATCGCCTGTTTATAGTCGCCATTCACATAGGCCATCAAACCTTCTTCATAGGCATCGGCCCAGGCAGCGGCAGAAAAACACAAGCCCACCAAAACCACCTTGCTCAAAACACGTCGCATAACCATTTATCTACTCCTTTTATCCACACCGATATTATTGGTTAACCCGCAGATACCAGAATGACGGCCAGACGACCCCAGATATTTACCGAAGATAAGTAGCACTATTGGCTTTGTGTGAAGCAGTGAACAGGTGAAAGGGAAAAACTGTGAAGGGGCTAGCGCTACCGGTTGGCAGGCTGGCATTAAATATGCCCATTTTTTATGGTTAATGGTTACTAACCAATTGATTTATTGATCAACGTCGTTGGGCCACCAAATATGCCAGGTTGCGTAAACCCAAAGTCTGATCCCCAACCAGCCCTTCTTCCCGATACACAAGCAGTCGAAGGGGGGAAAAGAGCTGTAGCAACTCACTAGCCCCTAACAAAAAGTCCGGATTGCTCGGCCCCTGCGCACTACACTTTTCGCGGGTAAACGTCTGATAAAAAAGCAAACCTTCCGGTTTCAAGGCCTGTATCAGTGGCTCAGCGAGGCTACGCTCGAGAAAATGGCTGACTGTAATCACGTCGAAACGCCCGGCCTCAGGCGGCTGCCGAATGACGTCGCGCAGCTCTACCCGGCACCGGTCCAACCCTAACTGCCGTGCCTGTCGACTGACCTCGTCAAGCGCCCCTTCGGCGTAGTCCCAGGCCAGGGTATCCAGGCCATGCTGTGCCAAGAGCAGGGCATTGCCACCGGTGCCGCAGGCCAGATCCAGAGCCATGCCTTGCAGGGGGAGGAGATGGTGAAACTCTTGTAACAACCGACAGGCTTCCGGTTGACCAGGTTGGACTTGGGAATAACGTTGCCGCCAAAGTTGCCTGCGCGGATCGTCGTTCACGAATCAGCGACGCCAAAAGGTAGGCATAAACAGAACCAACAAGGTAAATATCTCCAGGCGTCCCAGCAACATGGCAAAACAGAGTATCCACTTGGCAATGGCGTTGATATTGCCGTAATGGGAGCCGACATCACCCAGGCCCGGGCCCAGGTTATTCAAACAGGCCGCCGTTGCGGAGAAGGCCGTCACCTGGTCCAGGCCGGAAGCCATCACCAGCAACATGATGACCACAAAGCTGGCCACGTACAGGGAGAAAAATCCCCAAACCGCATTCAGCACCCGCTCCGGAACCGCCTTGGTTCCGATCTTGACTGGAATCTGGGCACTGGGATGAATCAGGCGGGTGATCTCACGCACTCCCTGACGAATCAACAACAGACAACGGATGACCTTCATGCCGCCACCGGTTGATCCGGCACAGCCACCAATAAAACTCGTGAAGAGCAAAACCACCGGCAACAAACCGGGCCAGGCGTAATACTCAGCGGTGGTAAAGCCGGTCGTGGTACCGATGGAGACCACCTGAAACAATGCATAGTGCAACGAAGCCGGCAGGTCCTGAAAGGTCTGAGACATAAATAGGTAAAAAGTGGTCAGCAATGTCACCAGAAACAAGACGCTGAGGTAAGTGCGAACCTCTGGGTCCAACATATAAGGCTTCAGACTGGTGGAGCGCCAGGCAAGAAAATGGAGGGAAAAACTGATGCCGGCAAGTAACATGAAAACCACAGCAACCAACTCCACGGCCGTGGAATTGAAAAAACCCATACTGGCATCGTGTGTGGAAAAACCGCCAATAGCAATAGTAGAGAAGGCATGGCCAATCGCATCAAATACATTCATACCAGCCCACCAGTAGGCAACACCACAGGCAATGGTCAAGCCCAGGTAGATATACCAAAGCGCCTTGGCGGTCTCCGTGATGCGCGGGGTCAGCTTAGTATCCTTCATAGGACCCGGTGTTTCGGCGCGAAATAACTGCATGCCGCCAACGCCCAACATTGGCATGATCGCCACCGCCAAAACGATGATACCCATGCCGCCCAACCACTGCAGTTGCTGGCGATAAAACAGCAGTGAATGCGACAGTGAATCCAGGCCGGTAATAACCGTTGCACCAGTCGTAGTCAAACCGGAGAGCGATTCAAAAAAGGCGTCGGTAAAAGTCATCTCAATCTTTTCCGACAAGACAAACGGCAGCGCACCGAACAAGCCGAGAACGGACCAGAACAGGACCACAACCAGAAAACCGTCGCGCAATCTCAGCTCCCGTCTTATGGAGCGTACCGGCAACCAGAAGAAAAAACCCGTTCCCAGGGTTACCGCGAAGGCGATGAGAAACGGATAAAGATCACCATCGCCGTAGATCAGGGCCACGCCCGCTGAAGGCAACATGGTGAAACTGAACAGCATCAGCAGCAAACCGACAACACGTTGCACCACAAAACGTTGCATGACTGCCCCTTAGATAAAGGTAACGCCCACCTGAAACAGGCGCTCCACTTCGGAGATTCGTTTCTTATCCACCACGAACAGGATTATGTGATCATTGGCCTCGATTACCGTATCATGATGGGGCATAACCACCTCCTCGCCGCGCACGATGGCGCCAATAGTGGTGCCGGGTGGCAGCTTTATATCCTCAATGGCACGCCCCACCACTTTGGAAGAATAGCGATCACCATGGGCCACCGCCTCGATGGCCTCGGCGGCGCCACGACGCAGAGAGTGGACCATAACCACGTCACCGCGCCGGACATGGGCTAGCAGGCTGCCGATGGTGGCGTGTTGCGGTGAAATGGCGATATCGATAATGCCGCTCTGCACCAGATCGACATAGGCTGCGCGGTTGATCAGGGCCATGACCTTACGCGCCCCCAGGCGCTTGGCCAGCATGGCGGAGAGGATATTGGCCTCGTCGTCATTGGTTACGGCACAGAAGACGTCGGTATTCTCGATGTTCTCCTCCAGCATCAACTCCTCGTCAGCGGCATCGCCCAACAGAACGATGGTGCGATTCAGCTCCTCAGAGATACGCGCGGAGCGTTCCGGGTTGTGATCGATCAGTTTCACCTGATACTTATGCTCCAGGGCTTTGGCCAAACGCCGACCGATATTGCCGCCGCCGGCGACTATCACACGTTTCACCGGCTGATCCAGACGGCGCATCTCGCTCATCACAGCACGAATATTTTTCTTGGCGGCGACGAAAAAGACCTCATCATCAGCTTCGATCACCGTATCCCCCTTGGGCATGATCGGCTTACCGCGTCGAAAAATCGCCGCAACCCGCGTCTTGATGCCCGGCATATGTTCTCGCAGGGTGCGCAGCTCATGGCCAACCAGAGGACCGCCATAGTAGGCACGTACACCCACCAACTGCACCTTGCCACCCGCGAAATCGAGCACCTGCAATGCACCCGGATATTCCACCAGTCGCTGGATGTAATCGGTCACCAACTGTTCGGGACTGATCAACACATC
>DKAX01000170.1 GCA_002450975.1 Proteobacteria bacterium UBA6915 | reverse complement strand
TAACTATGTAATTAGACGTCAAAGTGACGTGATTAAACACGTCATATTGACGCATAACATCACACACAAATCAAGGGAGTAATTTATCTCCCACCCCTACCGCAACAAGCGCGGTTCAATTCATACGGTTTTTCAAGCATATACAAAGCAATTCTACTTGTACATTGATATATTGATTAGAACGAACGCAAAACCAGGCGGTACATTACGTCAAATTGAAACCTAACACGCTTGCCCTGTTTGAATTTATCGAATACTGTATGTAAACACAGGCAAACAGGGAGGTCGCCATGGGCACAAGTACTAGTTCACCCTTCTTAGAATCAGTCCGGAACGCCATTCGCGTTCGTCACTACAGCATTCGTACCGAGGAGGCCTATGTTGATTGGACCAAACGCTTTATTTGGTTTCACCAAAAGAGACACCCGGCTGAAATGGGCGCGAAAGAAGTGTCAGAGTTTTTGTCACATTTGGCTATTCAAAGAAAGGTTGCACCAGCGACCCAAGCACAGGCCCTCAATGCGTTGGTTTTTCTTTACAAAGCAGTACTGGAAACACCTTTACCGGATAACGTTCAGTTCACACGACCCAAAAGAAAAAAGAAGCTACCGGTTGTATTGACGCAAACGGAGATCGGCAACCTGCTCAAACAACTATCCGGCCACCACTGGCTGGCCGCCTGTTTGATGTATGGCTCAGGTCTACGCCTGATGGAGTGCCTGCGCCTGCGGGTAATGCATCTGGACTTTGACCACCGCGCCATTTTGGTCATTGACGGTAAGGGTAATAAAGATCGCGTGGTCACTTTGGCCGACGACTTGATAGTTCCACTCAAGCGTCATTTACAAGCGGTGAGGAATCTGCATGAAAAGGATCTGGCTGATGGCTTCGGTGAGGTCTATCTGCCTTACGCCTTGGCGCGTAAATATCCTTCAGCCGGCAGGCAGTGGGCTTGGCAATATATTTTCCCATCGGCCAACCGCAGTATCGATCCACGTTCTGCTGTAGAGAGGCGCCACCACATGGATGAACAAACATTGCAAAGAGCAATCAAGTACGGGATAAAAAAGGCCAACATTGACAAGCCCGCAAGCTGCCACACCTTGCGCCACTCATTTGCCACCCATCTTCTAGAACGCGGTGCTGACATTAGGACTGTTCAGGAGCAACTGGGGCATAGTGATGTAAAAACAACACAGATCTACACCCATGTCCTGCAACGCGGCGGCAGAGGCGTAATCAGTCCGTTGAATTCGATATTCACTGAGAAATATACGGACCCTCTTCCTAACCCTAGCGATTAGGCCTGTTAGCCCTGTCTAAGGTCTTTATGCATTCCCACGCGGGAGTGTGGGAACGCATAACGCAAGATATACGCACCAACGCACATCACACTACCTTTCCGTATAAATAGTGGACTCTGGCAAATTTACTATGCAGCGCCCCTCGCCGCCACCGCCCTCTTCACCATGTTTTCCACGTCCGGCGCCATGTTCCGTGGCGTTAGTTGTATCTCAGGATGGTTGTTGGCGTAGACACGAAATATCTCATCGGCAAATGCCTGACCTATCAGGGTAACGTCTGCGAAATCGAAGATGACATATTGAAAACGCTCAATCCTCGCCAACAGCCGTTTCGCCTGGGAGCGCGACATCAACTTTTCATCGCCGTATTGCGCCAGGCGTACGGGGATAACTGTTTTGTTGAAATGATATTCGTCCGGGCCGGCGTAGGCGTCAAAAACCATTTGCAATTCGCGATCAGCGGCTCTACTGATCATCATATAGACCGCAGTACCAATCTCCTCTAACTTGACCTCGGTTTCGTCGATGGAGTCAAACTCATATTGGCCATCATGGCTGAAACGCACGCCTTTCGAATCGATCTCAAATTCATCGAACACCCTGGAGGTAAAAAATATGCCTTCGCCCGTATGATTGTCCGGATCTGTGGTCAGTTTCCCCTTCGACAGCTCCAACAATGCCTGGCGCTCATCGCTAAGGGCGCACAGGCGTTTTATCTTGTGAAATATTCCTTCGCCATCATCGACCACTAGCAAGGTGATCTTTTCACGGTCACGGGTAACAGACAGATAAATGTACTGACCACCGGAGTGATCGATAACGTTGTTTACCATCTCAGTAAAACCGTAGTGGCAGATATCGCGCACGTTTTGTGGCACGTCATCGAAGATATACGCCAGCTCCATACGCCAAATCTCGTCCTCGGCAAGGTCTGCCGTTATCGCAAACAGTAGCTTGTTTGCCCGGAGGTCACCCGGATAGTAACGCTTACCCTTACCGGACCCGGTCGATTGTATCCAACCCTCTTTTTCCAGCTTTTGGATATGGGAATTAACCGCTTGCGGGGTGATGGCGTAACTATTGGCAATATAATTCGTAATATCAATAGGATGACTGCGTAAAGCACTCACGATATCAGTCCGTATTTGCTCGCCACGTGCTTTGTTGTCCACTATCGTCCTTTAAGAAAAATAGTTTCTTAAAGGATGGACTAGATTTTCTTAAAGGACAAGAGTGGCTTATAGAGTTGAACGGAGCTAACACGAAGAGGGGAAGGTTATTCTATATAGTAGATATCAGCCCTTCCTCTTTTCCCCATCCTTATCCGCACTCTCCTCACCCTCCGCCTCCATACGTTCAATCCGATCCAGCTCCGCATCCATCTCTTCCTGGCTCATGGGGCGATACTCTTCATCATCCTCACGCACCGGATCGTCGCGCAGGTCGTACTCTTTGAACAGATCACGGTCGCTGGTCTCGGTGGAGGCGACACCGCCGCTGCCGATGCCGGCCGTGTTGTTGACGCGCTGGATAGTGGGTTCGAACTCCTTTTCTTCATCCTCCTCGCGCCCCTTGACCATGATGCGCGCGAAGAACACGCCCACCTCAAACAACAGCCAGATGGGAATGGCCAGCAGGGTTTGTGAAATCACATCGGGCGGCGTGAGCAGCATGCCAATGACGAAGGCGGCGACGATGATGTAGGGGCGTTTCTGCACCAGGGAATCCGCCGAGACCATGCCGGTGATCACCAGCAAGATGGTGGCGATGGGTACCTCGAAGGCGAAACCGAAGGCGAAGAACATCTTCAGCACGAAGTCGAGATACTTGGCGATATCGGTCATCATCGCCACCCCTTCGAGGGCGATGCCGGTGAGGAAACCAAACACCAGCGGCAGGACCACGTAGTAGGCAAAGGCGACGCCGGCATAAAACAAAAATGAGCTGGAGACCATCAGCGGGAACACCAGGCGGCGCTCTTTATAATAGAGTCCGGGCGCGATGAAGGACCAGGCCTGATAGAGGATATAGGGCATGGCGGCAAAGATGGAGACCACCATGGCCAGCTTGAACGGGGTGAAGAAGGGCGACGCCACTTCGGTGGCAATCATGGAACCGCCGCTGGGCATGTGCCTGAGCAGGGGCTCGGCCAGGAAGTGGTAGATGTCGTTGGCAAAGTAGAATAGACTGAAAAAAATCAGCAACACCGCCACCACGGCACGCAGCACGCGATCGCGCAGCTCCAACAGGTGGGCAACAAAGGGTTGCTCCAGGTTGGGATCGTAATCAGTCTTTTTCTTCATTGGATTTTTCTGCCGCTATCGAATTGGTGCGCGGCTGGCTGCGCGCCGGCTGGCTCACGGCGACCGGAGCCGGTGTGGCTTGCCGGGTGGCGGCATCCTCGGATTCAGGGCGTTCACCCTTGATGATGTTGTCGAAATCGACACCGGCAGATAGTTCGTTGGTCTGCTGCTGGATCATGCGGTGCATATCCGCCAGCTTCTCCTGCTCTTCTTTGAGCCTGGCCAACTCTTCGCTACGACTGATTTCGCGATTGATGTCCTGCTGCACGTTGGAGATGAAACCGCGGATCTTACCAATCCACAAACCCACTTCGCGCGCCACGCGTGGTAGACGCTCAGGGCCGATCACCACCAGGGCAACGACGCCGATCAGGCACAGTTCCCAGAAACCGATATCGAACATGGCTTAGCCTGGACTCAGACTTTGTCCTTTTCCTTGTTGACGGCCTCGCCTTCGATCACCTTGTCCTGCCCGAGCTTTTCCTTGTTGACCGACTCTTCGCCGTCACGCATGGAGCTGCGGAAACCCTTGATGGCCGCACCCAGGTCACTACCGACACCGCGCAGACGTTTGGCACCGAACAACAACAACACGATNNAATCCAGGCAGGTCAGGCCCGCCCATTAAATGCATGTGCAGGTGAAAGATCACCTGCCCGCCACCCTTGCCGCTGTTGATGATGGTGCGAAAACCGCTGTCCAGTCCGTGTGCGGCGGCCAGCTTGGGTTGCAACAACAGCATGTGCGCCAATAGTTCATTGTGTTGCTGATCCATCTCGCGCAGGCTGACGACATGTTCGCGCGGCACCACCAGCAGGTGAACCTTGGCCTTGGGATAGATGTCCTTGAACACCACCACCTTGTCATCCTGGTGGACGAACTCGCCGGGGATCTCACCCGCGACGATCTTGCAAAACAGACAATCGCTCATCGTTACTCCCCCTTCTCTCGGGACGCCTTCTCGGCGATGCCGGACAGGCCGAAGCGTCGCTGTAGCTCCTGCAACACTGCATCGGGGTGCAGGCCTTGTTGTGCCAGCAACACCATGCAGTGAAACCACAGGTCGGCCATCTCGTAGATCAACTGATCCTGATCACCACCCTTGGCGGCGATCACGGTCTCAGTCGCCTCTTCACCGATCTTTTTCAGGATGGTGTCCAGGCCCTTGTTATACAGCTTGGCCACATAGGAGCTGTCGGCGTCGGCGTTTTTGCGCGCTTCCAATACCTGTGCCAGCTCTTGCAGAATATGACTCATTTGTAGATCTGATCCGGGTTCTTGAGCACGGCATCCACGCTCTGCCACTGATCGTTTTCCAGACGTCTAAAAAAACAGTGGTGTCTGCCGGTGTGACAGGCGATTCCGCCCTTTTGCTCAACGGTTAATAGAATCACGTCGCCATCGCAGTCCAGACGCATCTCTTTGACGGTCTGGGTGTGACCCGACTCCTCGCCCTTGTGCCAGAGTTTTTTGCGCGAACGCGACCAGTAGACCGCCTCGCCCTTTTGCGCAGTCAATGCCAGCGACTCGCGATTCATCCACGCCATCATCAGGATTTTGCCGCTGCCCGCCTCCTGGGCGATGGCCGGCACCAGACCGTCGGCGTCCCACTTGATCTCATTCAACCAGGCGTCGCTCACAAACGTACCTCGACGCCTTGCGCCTGCATGTGTTGTTTGGCCTGTTCGATGGTGTATTCGGCGAAGTGAAAGATGCTGGCGGCCAGTACCGCATCGGCGCCGCCCTTCGTGACACCATCCACCAGATGATCCAGATTGCCGACACCGCCGGAGGCGATCACCGGAACCTCGACCGCCTCACTGATGGCACGTGTCAGCTCCAGATCGAAACCGATCTTGGTACCGTCACGGTCCATGCTGGTGAGCAGGATNNCCACGTGCACCATGGTCTCGCGGTTATCGGAGCTGGCGGTGATATCGAGGAAGGTCAGCTCATCGGCGCCTTCAGCGTTATAACGCTTGGCCACTTCCACAGGGTCACCGGCGTCGCGGATATCGACGAACTGCACACCCTTGACCACGCGGCCGTTGTCGACATCGAGACAGGGGATGATGCGCTTGGCTAATCCCACCGCGTTATTCCCCGCACAACTCGTCGGCCAGGCGCTGGCCCTCGGCCAGGTCCAGGGTGCCTTCGTAGATGGCGCGACCGGTGATGGCACCGACGATGCCCTCGTCGGCCACTTTGCACAGGGCACGCACGTCATCCAGATTGGTAATACCGCCAGAGGCGATCACCGGGATGTGCACGGCGCGCGCCAGGGCGACGGTGGATTCGACATTGACACCGGACATCATGCCGTCGCGGCTGATGTCGGTGTAAACGATGGCGGCAACGCCGTCACGTTCGAAGTGTTGGGCCATGTCGATGACATCGTGATTGGAGAGCTTGGACCAGCCGTCGATAGCCACCTTGCCGTTCTTAGCATCAAGGCCGACGATGACATGACCGGGAAACTCCAGGCACAGATCGTTGACGAAGTGCGGCTGCTTGACCGCGCTGGTGCCGATGATGACATAGCTGACACCGGCATCCAGATAGGTCTGCACAGTGTCGGCATCACGGATACCACCGCCCACCTGGATAGGCAGATCGGGGAAGGCCTCGGCGATCTCTTTGATCACGGCAAGGTTGACCGGCTTGCCGGCGAAGGCACCGTTCAGATCAACGATATGCAGACGGCGTGCGCCTGCATCCACCCAACGCTGGGCGGTGCCGACCGGATCATCGGAAAAAACCGTGTCCTCATCCATCTTGCCCTGGCGCAAACGCACGCACTTGCCATCCTTCAGGTCAATGGCGGGTATCAGTAACATGTGAAGTTCCTCATGCTGTTTTCTTACACTGAGTTAATCGACATTCCACTGCAAAAAATTAGCGTACAGCAGCAATCCGGAATCCGAACTCTTCTCCGGGTGAAACTGCACGGCGAAAATATTGTCGCGCGCCACGGCGGCGGTAAAATCGACGCCGTAGTGACATCCGGCGACGGCGCTCTCTGCGGCACGCGGCGTTACATAATAACTATGAACGAAATAGAAACGGCTGTCCTGTTCGATGCCACGCCACATGGGGTGACGACCGTCGTGGTGCACCTGATTCCAGCCCATNNTGCGGCACCTTTAAACGCGTACCGTCGCTCTCGTGAAGATTTTTACCGAAAAACTTCACCTCACCGGGGATGACGTCCAGACAATCGACACCGTCGTTCTCCTCGCTGTGGCTCATCAAGGCCTGCATTCCCACGCACACGCCCAGCAGCGGCGTGCCGCGCTGCACCACTTGCTGCACGACTTCATCCATACCCAGACGATGCAGTTCCGCCATGCAATCACGGATAGCACCAACGCCGGGCAATACCACGCGATCGGCGCGTAGGATTTGCTGCGGGTCACTGCTCACTTCCACGACGACGCCCTTGCCGGCCACGTGTTGCAAGGCCTTGGCGACAGAGTGCAGATTGCCCATACCGTAATCGATGACTGCGACGGTGTTCATTGCGTGCTACCTGATAGTGTCCCGGTGATTAGCCTGACAAGGTTCCCTTGGTTGACGGTGTCATCCCCTGCATGCGCGCGTCCACCTCCAGGGCCATACGCAAGGCGCGACCAAAGGCCTTGAACACCGTCTCGGCGATGTGGTGGGCATTGCGACCGCGCAGATTGTCGATGTGCAAGGTCACCTGGGCGTGATTGACAAAGCCCTGGAAGAATTCGTGGATGAGGTCGGTATCGAACTGGCCGATGCGCGCACGCCCATAGTCAACGGCGTGCTCCAGACCGGGGCGACCCGAGAGATCGATCACCACGCGCGACAAGGCCTCGTCCAGCGGCACGTAGGCATGTCCGTAACGGCGTATGCCTTTCTTGTCACCTACTGCCTGGGCAAATGCCTGCCCCAGGGTGATACCGATGTCTTCCACAGTGTGGTGGTCATCGATGTGGTTGTCGCCCTTGGCGTTGATGCGCAGGTCGATGAGACCGTGACGTGCGATCTGATCCAGCATGTGTTCCAGAAAGGGGATACCGGTGCTGAGCTCCGCCTTACCCTGACCGTCGAGATTGATACTGACCTCGATCTGAGTCTCCAGGGTGTCCCGTTTGGTAGTGGCCTTACGCGCCGACATGATAAAACTCTCGTTTCACTGGATAGATAGGAAAAAATTTCCGGCGCATCAGCGCCCTGGACGGATTGTAGCCAAACCGGCGCCCGATTGGTAGCAAAGGCATAACCACACGGTTTAATAATTGGTCCCATTGGCTAGCAAAAATATTCATAACAAGGGCGCCAGGGCGCGCAAAAAGGCCCGGTTCTCCTCCGGCGTGCCCACGGTTACGCGCAGACAATCGGCAAGCAGGCCACCGACTCCGTTGAGATTTTTAATCAGGACGCCGGCGGCCTTGAGGCCGTTGAAGACGGCGTCACCGCGGCCGGTGGGCACTTTAAACAAAATGAAATTGGCCCTGGAGGGAAACGGCACCACCCCCTGCATCGCCTCCAGTTCGGCAAACAGCCAGGCGCGTGCCTCGGTCAGACGGCGTACCTGTTCATCGAACAACCCCGGCTGCGCCAGGGCAAATTCAGCGCTGATCTGGGTCAGCACATTGATGTTGTAGGGCAGGCGGATCTTGTCCAGCTCCTGCAACCAGGCAGGGTGTCCCATGAGAAAACCCAGGCGCAGTCCGGCCAGCCCCAGCTTGGACAGGGTACGCATGACCAGGAGATTGTCATAGTGGCCAAGTTCATCGATAAAGCTGTCACCGGCAAAGGCGTGGTAGGCCTCGTCCACCACCACCAGGGCATTACTCTGTTCGATGATGGCCTTGATGTCATCGCGGGCAAACAGATTGCCGGTGGGATTATTGGGATAGGCGATAAACACCAGACGCGGTTTGTGCTGGTGGATGGCCTTGAGCATGGCCTCGCGATCCAGGGAGAAGTCGGCACGCAGGGGCACGCCGACATATTTCATACCGGCAAAGCGGGCGATCATGCGGTACATGACAAAACCCGGTTCGGGAGCCAGGATGACGGCACCGGGTTCGGCCAGGGCCAGGGCCAGCACCTGGATCAGCTCGTCTGAGCCATTGCCCAGCAGGATATCCATATCCTCCGCCAGGCCCATGGTCCCGGCCAATTGACGGCGCAGATTACGTGCCGCCGGATCGGGGTAACGATTGAGGGCGGCCTTGCGCATCCGCGCCCACCACGCCTCTTTGATTTCGTCAGGCCAGCCGTAGGGATTCTCCATGGCATCCAGCTTGATCATCTCGCCCGGATCGGGTACGTGATAAGCACTCAGTTCGCGGATCTCGGGGCGTATCAACGCCTTGATCCGGTTCTCCAGCGTTTTCATGCCGTCATCAATCCTTGAGCCGGTACTCCGCCGAACGGGCGTGAGCGGTCAGACCCTCGCCGCGCGCCAGCACCGAAGCGGTCGCCCCCAGGTCGGCAGCCCCCTCAGGCGAACACAGGATCAGGCTGGAGCGCTTCTGAAAATCGTAGACGCCTAGTGGCGAGGAGAAACGCGCCGTCTGTGAAGTGGGCAGGACGTGGTTAGGTCCGGCACAGTAGTCACCCAGAGCCTCGGCGGTATAACGCCCCATGAAGATGGCACCGGCGTGGCGGATCTTTTTCGCCATGGCCATGGGCTCGGCCACCGATAGTTCTAAATGTTCCGGGGCGATGTAGTTGGCCACCTCGATGGCCTCGGCCTCGTCGCGTACCTGGATCAGGGCACCACGCCCGCTCAGGGAGGCAGTAATCATCTCGGCGCGCTCCATGGTGGGCAGCAGCTTGTTGATACTGGCCTCAACCTTATCCAAATAATCTTTGTCCCAGGCCAGCAGAATGGACTGGGCCTCCTCGTCGTGTTCCGCCTGGGAGAAGAGGTCCATGGCAATCCAGTCGGGGTCGGTCTGGCCGTCACACACCACCAGGATCTCTGACGGGCCGGCAATCATATCGATGCCGACGCTGCCGAACACCATGCCCTTGGCGGTGGCAACATAGATATTGCCGGGACCGACGATCTTGTCCACTCGCGGTACCGTCTGGGTGCCATAGGCCAGGGCGGCCACCGCCTGGGCGCCACCGATGGTGAATACTCGATCGACACCGCAAATAGCCGCTGCCGCCAGCACCATGTCATTGACCACGCCGTCGGGGGTGGGCACCACCATAATCAGCTCTTTGACGCCGGCCACCTTGGCGGGCATGGCGTTCATGATTACCGACGAGGGGTAGGCCGCCTTGCCGCCAGGCACGTACATGCCCACGCGATCCAGCGGGGTCACCTGCTGGCCCAGCACCGTGCCGTCGGCCTCGGTATAGGTCCAGGAGTCCTGCTTCTGGTGTTCGTGATAGGCGCGTACCCGCTGGGCGGCACGCTCCAGGGCCTCGCGCTGATTGACGGGGATAGCCTGCAAGGCCTGTTGCAGACGGGCCAGGGGCATCTCCAGTTCGCCCATCCCACCGGCCGACATGCGGTCGAAGCGGTTGGTGTACTCCACCACGGCGCCATCGCCGCGCTTGCGCACATCTTCAAGGATATTACGCACGGTGGTGTTGACCCGGTCGTCAGAGACCCCTTCCCAGGCCAGCAGCTGTTTCAACTGGGGCCAGAAGTCGGTGTCACCACTGTTGAATCGTCTGATCTTGACTGTCATTGCCTTAGCTCCCGGAACTACCGGCCACCGCCTCGGCCAGCCGGTCGATAATACGTTTGACCTTTTCGTGTTTCATCTTCATGGAGGCCTTGTTGACGATCAGGCGCGAACTAATATCCATGATGTGCTCCTGCGGCTCCAGGCCGTTGGCGCGCAGGGTGTTGCCGGTGTCGACCACGTCGACGATGCGGTCGGCCATACCCACCAGCGGCGCCAGCTCCATGGAGCCGTAGAGTTTGATGATCTCCACCTGACGCCCCTGCTCGGCAAAGTAACGGCGCGTGGAGTTTACGTATTTGGTGGCGATGCGCAGGCGGCCACGGGTCTCGCTCGGCTGCTTGGGCCCGGCCACCATCAGGCGGCAGCGGGCGATATTCAGATCCAGGGGTTCATACAGTCCCTCGCCGCCGTGCTCGAGCAAGACGTCTTTACCCGCCACCCCCAGATCGGCGCCGGCATATTGCACATAGGTGGGCACATCGGAGGCGCGCACGATAACCAGGCGCACATCGGGCAGGTTGGTTTCCAGGATCAGCTTACGGCTGGACTCGGGGTCCTCCAGGGGCTGGATGCCGGCATGGGCCAGCAAGGGGACGGTGTCTTTAAAAATGCGCCCCTTGGACAGGGCGATGGTAATCATGTCGTTCATGGCTACGGCACAGTTGGCAAACAAAGAGCGCCGAGTATATCAGGATTGGCGGCGCCTTGCGCCGTCCAATCAGGCCGGCACGCGGCGGATGGAGGCGCCTAATTGTTGCAGTTTCTCCTCGATACACTCGTAACCGCGATCGATGTGGTAGATGCGGTCGACCACGGTGTCACCTTGCGCCACCAGACCCGCCAACACCAGACTGGCAGAGGCACGCAGATCGGTGGCCATGACCGGTGCCGCCGTCAGGGATTTAACGCCCTTGATGATGGCCGTGTTGCCCTCCACCTGGATATGGGCCCCCATACGCTGTAACTCCTGTACGTGCATGAAGCGGTTTTCGAATACGGTCTCGGTAATGGTGCCGGCACCCTCGGCCACCGAATTCAGGGCGGTAAACTGGGCCTGCATATCGGTGGGGAAGGCCGGGTAAGGGGCGGTGCGCAGATTGACTGCTTGTGGGCGGTTACCGTGCATGTCCAGGGATATCCAATCGGCGCCAGTCTGGATATCCGCGCCAGCCTCACGCAGCTTGTTAAGCACCGAATCAAGCAGATCCGGCTGGGTATCTTTTAGTTTGACCTTGCCGCCGGTAATGGCCGCGGCCACCAGGTAGGTGCCGGTCTCGATACGGTCGGGCAGGACGTTGTAATGGGTGGCACTCAGGTTTTCCACCCCTTCGATCTCGATGGTATGGGTGCCGGCGCCATGGATCTTGGCGCCCATGGCGTTCAGACAGTTGGCCAGATCCACGACCTCGGGCTCGCGGGCGGCATTTTCGATCAGGGTGGTGCCCTTGGCCAGGGCCGCAGCCATCATCAGATTCTCGGTGCCGGTGACGGTGACGATATCCAGCACCAGCTTGGCGCCGTGCAGACGCTTGGATTTGGCCTTGATATAGCCATTCTCCACCTTGATGTCGGCGCCCNNGAGGCGCGCATGGTCTTCACCAGTTCATAGGGTGCAACAAAACTGTTGATCGTGGTGGGATCCACCTCGATATTGAGCTTTTCATCCACCACCAAACTGATACCCATGCGGCCCAACAGCTCCATGGTGGTGGTGATATCCTGCAGATGGGGAACGTTGCCGACTACGGTCGGGCCATCCGCCAACAAGGTAGAAGCCAGAATCGGCAGGGCGGCGTTCTTGGCGCCGGAAATACGGATTTCACCGTTCAAACGGTTGCCTCCGGTGATAATCAATCTGTCCATCGTTACTCTTTATTTAGTATCGTTATGCGGAATGAGCGGGAAATCGCCTCGTCAGGAGACTTGCAATTTTCTCGCCTTCTCCCATTCATCGGGGGTGTAGGCCTTGATGGTCAAGGCGTGCAGGGCGCCGCTGGTAATCTGCTCGGTCACTGTGGCATAGACCATCTTTTGTCTTTGCACCGGGCTCTTGCCGGCGAAGGCTTCGCTCACCACGACGGCGTTGAAGTGGCTGCCATCGCCGTTGACGGTAGCCTGGCTGCCGGCGATGCCGGCCTCGATCAATGCTTTCACCTGTTCGGTTTCCACTGCAAAACTCCTGCTGAACATGGATGACTGCCCCGCCCAATGGCGTGCAACAATCGGTTATTGACGAATCTTATAGCCCCGGTGCAACAACACCAGACACAGACCGGTAACCGCCAGGAAAAAGCTGGCCGTGACCCCCAGACTCAGGCCCACAGGCACGTCGGAGGCCCCCAGAAAACCGTAGCGGAAGCCGTCAATCATATAGAAAAAGGGATTAAAACGCGATATGAGCTGCCAGATTTGCGGCAGGCTATACAAAGAATAGAAGACACCGCTCAGGAAGGAGAGCGGCAGAATGATGAAATTCTGGAAGGCGGCCAGTTGGTCGAACTTATCGGCCCAGATACCGGCTATCACCCCCAATCCACCCAACACCCCGGTGCTGAGAAAGCCGAATAGAAAGATCAAGCCGACATGGGCCAGGGGCAGATCGACAAAAAACAGTGCCACCAAAAAGAAGACCAGACCCACCAACATGCCGCGAATGATGGCGGCTAATAAAAACGCCAACAAAAACTCCAGTGGTGACAAAGGCGCCAGCAGCACGAAGACAATATTGCCGTTCATCTTGGACTGAATCAGGCTGGATGAGCTGTTGGCAAAGGCATTCTGGATCATGGCCATGATGATCAGACCGGGGATCAGAAAGGCCAGATAGGAGATCCCTTTGAATACCTCCACCTGCCCCTCCAGCACCTGGGCAAAAACCAACAGATAGAGCAACGATGTCACAACCGGCGTCAGCACGGTCTGCACCGTCACCTTCATGAAGCGCCATATCTCCTTCCCCAACAAGGTGCGCAGGCCATGCCAGTTCTGGATCATGGGGCCTCCTTACGGGTCAGATCCATGAACACCTCTTCCAGACTGGGCTCCTGAGTATGGAAATCGGTGATGGTCAGGCCCGCCTTTTGTATCGCCTCCAGCACGCTGCCGATACGATCCTGCTCCTTGTGAAGACGCAGGGTAAAACTATGGGGTTCTGTACTGACCACCTTTTCCTGCAAGGCCGAAGGCAGAGGTTTGTCCTCGGCCACGTTCAAACAGATAAAGCGATAGGGCTGACGCGCCAGTAAGGCCTTCTTGCTATCCAGGGCCACCAAACGGCCCTTATTGACGATGGCGATGCGCTCGCACAAGGCCTCGGCCTCTTCCAGATAATGTGTCGTCAGAACAATGGTGCGTCCATCGTTATGCAGGCGGCAGACGAAATGCCATAATGCCTGACGCAGCTCCACATCCACCCCGGCAGTGGGTTCGTCCAGCACCACCACCTCCGGCTTGTGCACCAGGGCCTGGGCAATCAACACCCGACGCTTCATACCACCGGACAGGTCATGCATATTGGCATTGGCCTTGTCGGCCAGATTGAGGGTCTCCAGCAACTCATCGATCCAGGCCTTGTTTTCGCGACCACAACCGAAGTAGCCCGCCTGCAGGCGCAACACCTCTTTGACAGTAAAGAATGGGTCATAGACCAGTTCCTGGGGCACAACCCCCAGGGCCAGGCGCGACTGACGATAGGCGCGTACAACATCATGGCCCATGATGCTGACCTCGCCCTGTGAGGCGCGCACCAGACCAGCCATTATATTGATCAGTGTGGATTTGCCGGCGCCGTTCGGGCCCAACAGTCCGAAAAATTCACCCTGTTTGACATCGAAAGAGACACCGCGCAAGGCCTGTAACTGCCCGTAGCGCTTATGCACATCGGCGATTTGGATAGCGGTGTTCATAGAAACTATTTCGAGGAAATGAGATCGGCCAGTCCACTGACACGGGCAATGGCATTCATCTGCTGCGGCATATTGATAAAACGAATCTGCTTGCCCTGGGCCTGCGCGTAGCGCATCCACTCCAACAAAAGGGCGATTCCCGCACTGCCCGAGCGCTCCACGGCTTGCAGATCAACGCGAATATCATTCTCGGCGGCAAACAACTCTCGCCCCATACCAACCAGCGGCCCCACACTGTCCATATCCAGGGAACCACTCAAGGCAAAAAGACCGGCCTCGACCCGTTGTAAAGCAGTGTTACTCATTAGCCGCCTGCGCATTACGCTTGGCCAGCGTATCGATCAGTTTATCCAGCCCCTGCTCCTTGGCCTCTTTGGCGAAACTGGTGCGGTAGTTGGCCACCAGACTGATGCCATCGATATTCACGTCATAGACCTTCCAGGCGCTGTTTTGCAGATAGAGATCATAGTTGATCGGGATCGGGAAACCACCCGGTTGCGGCACCTCGGTCTGCACTGTAACCTCAGCGGCATCGGTCTGCCGACGTGTGGGTAAAAATTCAATGGTCTGGTCCATATTGTCCACCAGTGCCTTGGCATAGGTGCGTACCAGCAGGGTACGGAACTCCCGGGTAAAGCGGCTCTTCTGGCCGTCATTGGCCGTACGCCAATACTTACCCAGCACCCAGGCTGACATGCGTGCGAAGTCGAAATGAGGCAGGACGATCTCATCCACCAATTCGTAAACACGGGTTGGATTCTTGCTCACCAAATCGCGCTCCTTGCGCATCATGGTCAGAATCTTGTCAGAGGTCTCCTTGACCAGGGCCTCGGGATCCTGCACCGCCGCATCGACTGAGGCCGGCATCATCAACACCGCCAGCCAGGTCATCATGACAAAATAGAATTTTTTCATTCGACTCCCGTCAATTGTCTCAGTTTGGTCACCATCACATTATAGTCATTTACCACCTGCAGGTAGTCGCTATAGGCCAAAACATAGCCCTGGAAGGCGGTCACCACCTTATCGCTAGTTTCCAAGCCAGCCTCAAAATCGGCATAGCTGGAGATCATCCAGCGCCGGCCGGCCTTGCTGCCCTCGGTCAGACGCTTGACCATTTCATAATGTGCCTGTACCTGGTGATATTGTTCGGCCACCTCAAAGGGGATGCCCTGCTGGGCAAAGGAGTTGGTGGCCACCAGGGAATCCAGCTCCGCCTGCGCCTGCACGACCTTGGCAGGCTGCACACCGCTTTCCCAATCCCACTTGAGCCCCAGGGCTGGAGAGACCGCACTGTGATTGAACCAATCAAAGATATGCGGGTTGTACAAGGCATCACGATAAGGGGTGTAGGCAAAGGTGCCGACAAACCCGGTATAAAGATTGGGATAGAGATAGGCCTTGTTGGCGCGCACCAGGGCACGACGCGCCTCCAGACCAGCCTCCAACATGATCACCTCGGGACGTTGTTCCAGGGCCTGTTTTTGCAGCTGCGTCAGCTCCTCTCCGGGCAACGCAACCGGGCGGATTCCCTTGTCCGCCACTTGTAGATCATTGCCCAAGCCCACACCGGTCAGAACTTTTAGGCCGTCCAGGGCAACCGCCTCAAGCGCCGCCGCTTGCGCCTTATAACGCTGCACGATAGCCAAGGCGGTTTGCAGGGCATACAGATCCGATTGTTTGGCGTTACCGTTACCGGCCTTCAGCCACTTCTCCACCAGTTCAACGGCACCCTCCACCCGGCGGATGACATCCTCCAACATGAGTCGTCCATCGCGCGCAGCCAGATAGCCGTTGTACGCGCGGGTGGCATCATAGACCGTCTTGAAGCGCTGTTGACGCACCTCTTGTTTTTGTACACGGATATTACCTTCGGCGGCCTGTTCATAATTTTCGATTTTACCGAAGGTCAGCAACGGCTTGACGATGGTGAACTGCAGATTGAACCAGGGAGAGATCTGACCGATGTCCAGGGCATCGGAACGGGGCACAGGCACCGGCGATTTGTTGTCCTCGAAGAAACCGCCCTTGACGCGCGGCGCTATCCCCACCCAGAGATTGAAATTGTAGATACTGCTGTCACTGTCTTGCGCCTCCTGCAACAGTCCACGCGCCTTTTCCACCAGAAACTCTTTTTCCGTAATGCGCGGATCATGGTTAAGCGAGCGCTCGATCACCTGCTCTAGATTCAGAGTCTCCGCGTTAGCCGTTGCCATGACCAGCAGCGGCGACAATACCACCGCCGTTAACCTACGCCTGCAAAACTTCACTTTTTACCGTCTCCATCGGCAGCCTGCTTGAACAGAAACTGGCCGATCAATTGCTCCATCACCATGGCCGACTGGGTGATGCGGATCTTGTCGCCGTCCTTCAGAGAATCCATCTCACCGCCCGCCTCAAGGCCGACATACTGCTCACCCAACAGACCTGAGGTAAAAATACTGGCTGAGGTATCCTTGGGTAATTGACTGTACTGTTGTTCGATATGCAGGGTGACTACCGCCTCGAAGGTCTGTTGATCAAATTTGATATCGGCCACACGCCCCACCCGCACACCTGACATGGTCACAGGCGAACGTACCTTGAGGGCGCCGATATTGTCGAATCGGGCGCTAACCTTGTAGCCTTCCTGATCGGAAAAGGCGCTCAGATTACTCACCTTCATCGCCAGCATGAACAAGGAGGCGATTCCCAGTGCGACAAAGACGCCGACAGCGAATTCCAAGGTTCTGTTCTGTACCATCATCAGATATTGTCTCCAAACATTAACGCCGTTAACACGAAATCCAATCCCAATACGGCAAACGCAGTATGCACCACCGTGCGCGTGGTGGCCCGGCTGACACCCTCGGTAGTCGGCACCGCATCATAGCCTTCGAACACGGCAATCCAGGTGGCGACCACGGCGAATACCACGCCCTTGATCATGCCGTTCATGACATCTTCGTAAAAATCGACGGTCGATTGCATCTGCGACCAGAAGGAACCGCTGTCCACACCCAACAGACCGACGCCAACGAAATATGCACCGAGCACCCCTACGGCATTGAAGATGGCGACCAGCAGGGGCAGGGAGATCATCCCTGCAAGCAAGCGAGGTGCCACCACCCGCTTCATGGGATCGACCGCCATCATCTCCATCCCGGACAACTGTTCGGTGGCCTTCATCAATCCGATCTCTGCAGTCAGGGCAGAGCCGGCACGACCGGAAAACAGCAGCGCGCTCAGCACCGGTCCCAATTCGCGCACCAGGGAAAGCCCCACCACCGGCCCCAGGCTGGCCTCGGCGCCGAAGTCGACCAGGGTGTTGTACATCTGCAAGCCCAACACCATACCCACGTTCAGCCCCGACACGAAGATAATAGCCATGGACATGACGCCCACCGAATAGAGCTGTTGCACCAACAGCCCGGGCTTGAGCAACATACCTGGCGTGGCCATCAATGCCTGAAGAAAAAAGAGATTGCCACGCCCCAGGCGGGCGAAGATCGCTATAGCCTTGCGACCCAGATTATTAAACACGTCCAACATGGTTAGCCCTTCGCCTCCAGGATATCTTCGCGCAAATCGGCAGCCGGATAATGAAACGGTACAGGTCCGTCCGGCTGCCCCTGCATAAACTGCTGCACCCAGGGTGACTCGGAGTGGCGCAGGTGCTGTGGTGAGCCCGACTCGATCACCTTGCCACCGGATATCATATATATCTTGTCCGATATGGCCGATACTTCCGCCACATCATGAGAAACAATGATACTGGTCAGCCCCAGACTGTCGTTCAGCCTGCGAATCAACTGCATGATAACTCCGACAGTTATCGGGTCCTGCCCGGTAAAGGGCTCGTCATACATAATCATCATGGGGTCCAGGGCAATGGCGCGCGCCAATGCCACGCGACGCGCCATACCGCCGGACAATTCAGCCGGCAACAGCAGACGTGCGCCGCGCAGTCCCACTGCCTGCAGCTTCATCAAAACCAATGACCGGATCATCGATTCGGGCAGGCGGGTGTGTTCGCGCAGGGGAAAGGCAACATTCTCAAAGACATTCAGATGGGTAAACAGGGCACCACTTTGGAACATCATGCCCATGCGCTTGCGCAAGGTATAGAGTTCACGCTGACTGATATCGGGCACCGATAATCCGTCGACCACCACACGGCCGTCGTTGGGACGCAGCTGCCCGCCAATCAGACGCAGCAAGGTGGTTTTGCCGGTACCGCTTGGCCCCATGATGGTTGTCACTTTCCCGCGTGGTATATCGATATCCACGCCATCCAGGATGACGCGATCGCCGTGAGAGAATTTCAGTCCGCGTATTTCAACCAGGACGTTGTTGTCTTGTTGTTCTGCCATAATCCAATCCTGGCTTATTAATTCGTCTGTAAAATCATGTCCGCCCATTACAAACGGATGATGCAAATCCTATACAGTCTAGCATCGATGCTTCAACTCGCTAAGTCCTTCTTATATAACAACCAGGTATTGGACTTACAACAGACTGAGAATCACAGAAAGGTTATCCATATTTTTCAAATGGGGTGGATTACCGCTGAATATCACCGCGGTCAATTTGTCTGCCCGCCAGGCGTCAATAACCGGCTGGGCGCAGCGGCGCAGCTGCGGTAAATCCCAGGCGCTGCCACCCTCCAACCGGGTTACAGCCAGCCCTCCATGCCCCCATACCGGTTCACCATCACCGTGCCAGCATAGACTGACGCCATGTCCCTGTACTATTTGCAGCTGTCGCGCCGACAACCGTTCCTGTTTGACTGACAGAACCCAGGGCACGCCCTGCCAACGATTGGCGCAATACTCCGCAAACCGGTCGTCATCATCGAGCAGACTTTGTGGCGGCTCAATAATTACCGCTCCCAGTTTACCCGACAAGGTGGTGAAGTGTGTCTCCCACCCAACATTCATCACCTCGGCCTGTTGCACTACGGGGAAAAAATAGAAGTGATCCGGGGTTTCCTCCACAAGCTCCGCCAGTGTTGCAGCCTCCTGCCAGAGCCCTTGTGTAAGACCAAGCGCGCGATAATTATTCGCATAGTAGGCGATCTGCCACTCAGGCGGCATATCCTCGGGATAGAAGGGACCCAACCAGTCCGGGTGACGCCAATCACAACAGGCACCAATCAATACCTCATTGGGTAGTTCGCTAGACATTGCAGAGACTGCGGGTAAACAAAAAATTCATGATCGGCATTAAAACAGAGTTTACCGGTAGCGCCAAGCCGGCCTTGCAAACAAAAAGGCGCCGATTGAATCGGCGCCTTTTCCAACCTTTCTTAATAAAGCAGGACTAACCGGTGTATCCGGTGGGGATGATACAAGAGGCCTCTTTCAAGGATTGAACGATACGTTGCTTATCCTTTTCATAATCGGCCCAACGCTCACCGATAGGCAGATTCTCCTTGGTCCAGGGGAATAACCGGATCTGGGTTTCAAGCATGATGGCGCAGGTCTGATGTTGTTGCGAGGCGACATTGTGTATGTGAACCCGTATCAACGCGGCCATCAATGCACCCACGGCACTGGTGAAACTGGCCAGGGTGGCGGTTTCCGCCACCGTCGTCGCGAACAGATTGTAGACGCCACCGATAAATCCCAGGGTGATACCCGTACCGGTAAGTATATTGATATCGCCGATCTCACCCTCTTTTTCCTGGATGTGTATTTTACGCATGGTTTCCATCCAGTTGATAAATTCGCTCACCGCCGAGGTGGCATCGCTGCGGGTGTGGACCTTGGCCTGAACCGGGACCACCTGGACAACCTTCTTTTCCGGGGCTTTGGCAGACGCCTCACCCTCAGGCGTAGTGGCACAACCAGAAAATATGGCCATGCTCAGTATTAGGCATAGTAGTGACACAAAACGCATGTCGTAGCTCCTGTCTTAACCGCGGGACGCATGGGCCCGCCATGTGCCTGTGTCGGCAATAAAGAATAATTCTTTAAGAAACCGATGATTAAAACTTTAGGAGGAAACGAAACAAAACCACACAAGTATGCGGCTTATCGACACGTCATAGGTTTTACATTTCTCAATGTAAAAAGAAGTGTTGAGTGGCATTTAAATTGATAGCGCAATACACCACCAACTACAAAACGATGGTTTATGCAAAACCCTGGGGAATACAAAATCACTGGCTTTCAATACCTGCAACGGTTTCATTGCCTGGCAGGTGAATGCCCCGATACTTGTTGTCGCCATTGGCAGATTCGGCTGGACCAGCAAGACCACATTCGCCTTTACGACCTGATAACAGGCACGGAAGGCGCGTCCCGTATCCAGCCGCCGGTTACCATCCCGCTTCAAGGCAAACAAGGCCGGTGGGTCAGCCATCTGCGCCAGGATGATACCGGTGCCTGCCATTTTCTCCAGC
>DKAX01000234.1:253-5655 GCA_002450975.1 Proteobacteria bacterium UBA6915 | reverse complement strand
GAACTATTTTTCTCTACTTCTTTTTTGACTCAGCAGACAAAACGGCTGAGCATGTTTTGGTTTTCATGGTTTCTAACTATGTAATTAGACGTCAATGTGACGTATTTAAATACGTCACATTGACGCATAACATCACTTAACAATCAAGGGGGTAATATTTGTAGAGTCACTAGTACGAGGAATATTTGGACCAAGACCAAGCAAGCAGGGCACTCAGGAATCTTACAGCAAGCAGCAAAGCCCATCAAAAATATGCATTCCCACGCCGGAGCGTGGGAACGAGTTGGAACTAAAGAGACACAAAAAGAAGAAGATTCAAACTAGGAAGAATACCGACAACTAAAACATAAAGAGAACAACAACCCTCACCCCGTACTCCACGCCCTAGGCCGCATCATCCCCGCCACCTTACACGCCTGTTGCACATAGCCATAAGGGAACAACCGGAACAACAGCTCCTTGGCGCCCTTTTTATCCAGGCCGAGTTCTTTGTTGAGGTGGGTGAGGACGTGGCGCACGTCGGGGGCGATGCGGTGGTCTAGCCAGTAGGCGCGCATGAAGTGGAGGATGGGCCAGTGGTCCGTCTCCAGGGTGATGCCTTCTTCCTGGGCCAGTAGGCCGGCGACGGCCTCGTCCCATTGTTCCGGATTGATGAGATAGCCTTCGTTGTCACGATCGACCATGACGCCATTGCCCATATCTGTTAACTCCCGACTGAATTACCTATATATAAGGTATAACGGCCGGGCCGATGGCGGTCAAACGATATTAATTGGCTTATAATATCGAAGTTATCGATATAAAGCGGAGGGCCCATGGATATCGATCAGGCCAGGACCTTTCTGGCCATTACCGCCAATGGTAGCTTTCTGGAGGCGGCCAAACAGCTGCACCTGACCCAGTCAACGGTGAGTGCCCGCATCCAGCGCCTGGAGGAGGAGCTGGGGGCGCGCCTGTTTGTGCGCAACCGGGCGGGGACCAGTCTGACCCCGGCGGGGCGGCGCTTTCTGGAGTATGCCAAGCGGCTGGTGTTGACCGCCGATCAGGCGCGCAGTGAGGTGGGGTTGCCGCAGCGTTATCGCGCCAGCCTGCGCATCGGCGGGCGCATTGCCTTGTGGGAGGGGTTTCTGCCGCGTTGGGTGGGGTGGATGCGCGCACGCGCCGCCGATGTGGTGCTGCGCTGCGAGATCGGTTTCGAGGAGGATTTGATGCGCCGCCTGATCGAGGGCTCGCTGGAGATCGGCCTGATGTATACCCCCAGCCACAGCCCCGGCCTGGTGGTGGAGCCGCTGTTCGAGGAGAGCCTGATCCTGGTTACCACCCATGCCGACGGCAGCGCGCCGGGCGAGGATTATATTCACGTCGACTGGGGGCCGGGTTTTTACAGTCAGCATTCTCAAGGGTATGCGCAGGGGGAGGGGCCGTCGCTACAGGCCAACATCGGTTGGTTGGGGGTGCAGCTGGCCCTGGCCAACGGCGGCAGTTGTTTCCTGCCCGAGCGTATGGCGCAACCGTTGATCGATGCGGGCACGCTGTACCGTATGGCGGGCGCACCCCAGTATCGTATCCCGGTCTATCTGGTCTATCCCCGCGACAGCGACAATGCCGTGTTGGCGCAGGCGTTGACCGGTATCCGCGAACTGGCGGCGCAGCAGCGCCAGATCAGTGGATGATCACACACGCAAGCTGTTGTTGGTGCCGTCAGGCCGGAGGTGTTTAAATGGTCCGGTGATGTTCGCGTTGTTTATGCGCCATGCACCGGGACCCTTGATGAGGGGATTCGATCAGCCGCCGCCTTTACCGGGTGGCGCAACGGGGAGGAGGGGAGTATGCGTGTAACTATGGTCCATGTCAGTGTCAAACCGGAACGGGTTTCCGATTTTATCGAGGCCTGCCGCCTTAACCACGAGGCCTCGGTGCAGGAGCCGGGCAACTACCGCTTCGATGTCCTGCAGCTGGAGCAGGAACCGACGCGCTTCGTGTTGTACGAGGCCTACGCCTCGCTGGAGGATGTCGCCGCCCACAAAAGAACCTTGCACTATCACACCTGGCGCGAGGTGGTGGAGCCGTGGATGGCGCAGCCGCGTGAGGGCGTAGTCTATCAGGGGCTGTTTCCCAAGATCGATTGAGTAGAGCGGCGCGTTGTCGTTGTGCGCAACGGCTAGGTCAGAGTTTTATAGTGATCTCAGGCGTTGCGCACCACCACCTGAATGTCAAAGCCTTCACCGGCTTCCGGTTCCTGAAAATAGCGGGTGACCTCCTCGAACACGGCCTCGGTATCGAAGCGTGCCCTGTCGGGATTTTCTACACGCCTTTGCGCAATTTGCTCTAGGCAGACAGCGTTGCTGGTGTCGAGATAGATCAGTTCATGGCCGGTATTGGCTTCGTCAATGATGCTCTTGAACCAGGCCCGTTGCTTTAGCGTATTGGCGGGGAAATCCATCACCACATCAACGCCTGTCTTTAACAGATTGACTACGTGATTCCTGATCAGCGGTTTTAATAGCGATGCATGGTGGATGTAATCGGCAAAGGTATGGATCTGATCCGGGTACAGAGTCGCCAGCCATTCGTCTTCGCTGATGAGTACTGCATTACGCTGTTGGGCGATTTGTCGGGATAGGGTGGACTTGCCCGCGCCCATCTTGCCGCAGAAGAAGATCAGTGTGCCTGGTTCCATTCTATGACCTGTTTGTGTAAGGGAGTGTGACCAGCCGATATGATGACATAATTATCAGCTCACTATCTATGATGCGTGTAATAAGCAGGCTGTTAGTCTTCATCTCCCCTTTGGCAAGGGTATTGCTGAAATCCGTTACCTCGTCGGAAAAAGAGCGCTTTTCTTTGATGATGTATCGGCGTTTGAAATGGATCTCCTCGCCTTATTTGATGTGACGGAAATCGAAACCAACCACCACGGTGATGACTGCCGCACGGCCTTCGTTTTCGATTTGTTCTGGAAATCGATGTGGGCTATTTCCCCTAAAGTATGGTTTTTTAAGGTCGATACCCTGCCAAGAATAATGAATTGCCGCACTTTCAAATCAGGGGAATACAATGAAAAAGAATCGATTGAGTCTTGCCGTTTTTGCCGTCACCACTTTGTTGTCACCAATTCAGGCCATGGCCGACATTACCCTGGGGATATTTCCCCGCAGGCCGGTAGCGGATACGCATGAGTCGTTCAAACCGCTGGCTGAATACCTGAGTAAGAAGTTGGGGGAAAAGGTGCAGTTGGTGGTACCGAAGGATTTTCAATCCTTTTGGAGTGGCGTGCAAAATAAGAAATTCGATCTGGTGCATTTCAATCAATACCACTATATCAAGAGTCACAAAGAGTTCGGCTACAAGGTGATAGCCGGTAACGAAGAGTTCGGCAAGCGCGACATTACCGGCGCGCTCTATGTGCGCAATGACAGCGGTATCAACAGCGTCAAGGATCTCAAGGGCAAGACCATCCTGTTCGGTGGTGGCAAGAAGGCCATGGGTAGTTATATTGCGCCAACGGCTGTCCTGAAAAAGGCCGGTCTGGTGGAGGGCAAGGATTATACCGCCAAGTTCGCCAAGAATCCGCCCGGCGCGGTGATTGGTGTTTATAACAAGGTGGCGGACGTCGCCGGTTCCGGCAATGTCATCCTGCGTATCAAGTCGGTGACCAGCAAGATCGATGCATCACAGATGAAGATTCTGGCCGAGAGCGATGCCTTTACCCATCTGGCCTGGGCAGTCAGTCCCAATCTGTCGGGTGCCAAGGTCGATAAGATCGCCAAGGCGATGACCGGACTAAAGGGGAACGGCGATGGTGAGGTCGTACTCAAGGCCGCCAAGGTGACCAATTTCTTCAGTGTCAACGACAAAGATTTCGCCAAGGTACGCGAAATTACCGAATATGCACTGGGCGAAAAATATTAATCGTCTGTCGCATTAGTATTCAATGTTGGTGTAACGGCGATGGAGTTCAGTAAGCTGTTTGGTTTCAATAACCCCAGCCTGACGGCGAAGTTTTTGCCGCCCATTCTGGGCGGCACGCTTTTCGCTTTGGTGCTGGGTGAGTCTGTCTTGTTGAGTGTGACTTCCTCGTCATTCGAGAACGAAAAGACCATCGGTCTGGAGGCGCTCAAGGTTGAACAGCAGACCATCGAAAACAAGCTGAGCCAGGCACTGGAGTCCAAGGCCGATGTAATAGGCCGCTATATGGCTTTGACTGCGCCGGATCTGATCCTGAGTTACGATTTTACCGCACTGGAGAATTTTCAGGAGCAGGCTAGTAAGGACAAGGATGTGGTCTATGCAACTTATCTTGATGGCGAAGGCAAATCCCTGACCAACTATAACAAACCGGAATCGCAGGAAAACATCGTCGAGAAGCGCTATCAAATTACCTCCAACGGCGACAATATCGGTCACGTGTTGCTGGGAATATCGCGCAAGTCAGTGGTTGAGGAGATCGAGACCAGTAACACACGTATCGATGAGGCTATAACCCGACTGAAAAAGCAGTCCAGTAGTTCACTGGAAAAGATTACGCTGATCGTTGTTGCCAAAGCGATTACGGTGGCATTTCTGATCTGGGTAACGGTCTATTTTCTGTTTCGCCGTTTTGTGGTTGTGCCGTTGTCCGAAACCTCGCAGCTGCTAGGCGAGATCTCCAAGGGTAATCTGACGGTCAGCCTGGATTCATCGCGCAACGATGAGATCGGCACCCTGCGTAAAGCGGTCAACAAGCTTTCCAGCGATCTGAAAGAGGTGATCTCGGCGATCGTCGATGAGGTGGCGCATATCAACAGTTCGGCCAGTCACCTGGCGGAGAACAGCAACCAGCAATCACAAAGCTCGAAGGAGCAGGTGGCCAGTGCCAATCAAGTGGTGCAGTCCATGGATTACGTTACCAAATCTACTCACGATGTCGCCGACAACGCGGCTACCGCCGCCCAGGCGGCCGACAATGCCAGTGACGAAACCGCCAAGGGCCGGGAGGTGGTGGCGCAGACCATGGAGGCGATCATCCAGCTCTCCTCCGATGTGGTCAATTCTGCCGAGGTGATCCGTAAGTTGCAGGAGGACAGTAAGGCTATCGGTGGTGTGTTGGAGGTGATCAAGGGAATCGCCGAGCAGACCAANNGCGTGCCGGTGAGCAGGGGCGTGGGTTCGCCGTGGTGGCTGATGAAGTCAGAACCCTGGCCAGTCGAACTGCGGAATCCACCCAGGAGATCGAAAACATGATTGCGCGCCTGCAAGGTGCCGCGTCGAATGCCGCCACCGTGATGGACGCCAGCAAGGAGAAGGCACAAACAACCGCTGGCCAGGCGCAGGCAACCGGTGCAACACTGGACAGCATCAAAGGGGCCGTGCAGGAGATTCAACGCCTCAATGAGAACATCGCCAGTGCTGCCGAAGAGCAG
>DKAX01000234.1:0-209 GCA_002450975.1 Proteobacteria bacterium UBA6915 | reverse complement strand
AAAGAAAAAGTCAGCCAACAGGGCATAGCTCAGGGTAATGGCCATGAGCAGGCCGCTGATCCAGGTGGGTGACAGGTGCGACGATACCAGAACCAGAAAACCCGCCACCAATACGATGGTGGTGATGGTCAGGGCAACGCCCACGGTGCGGAAGGCGTAGCGAATGGCCTGTTCGATATCCAAATCCTTTTCGCGGCGCGCGCGCAGGT
>DKAX01000071.1 GCA_002450975.1 Proteobacteria bacterium UBA6915 | reverse complement strand
ATTTTGGTTTTTATGGTTTCTAACTATGTAATTAGACGTCAAATTGACGTGTTTAAACACGTCACATTGACGCATAACATCACATATAAATCAAGAGGTTATTCATCCGCGCACGATACTCCATCCGTCTAGCGATAAAATATTACGCCTTATCAATCGGATAGCAACTAGTTCAACTAGTCTATTAGTGGACAAACCAGAACAGAGGCAAAACAGCGCGGTACATTACGTCAAATTGAAACCTAACAAGCAAAGGGTGCTGGTAATTCCCTACACCGTCTCCGTCTTACTCCCCTGCAGACACCGCCGCAACTCCGGCAAACAAGACCCACAATTGGTCCCGGCCTTGAGCCGCGCACCGATGGCTTCCACACTGTCGCAACCGTCGGCGATGGCTTGTTCGATCTTGCGTTGACCGACGCCGAAGCAGGCGCAGACGATTTTGTCGTCGACAACGTTGGCGGCGTCGGCGGGGCGGCCCATGAGTAGGGATTGACGTTGCGGATTGGTGATGGTGGGTTGGTTGAATATCGCGTTGACGAAGGCCAGGCCGGAGGCGCCTTGTTCACCGCCGATCTCGACGTAGCTTTCCAACTGGCCGTGGGTGATACGTGCGCCGCGATAGCGGTTGCGGCGGTTGTCGAAGTATTCGATCCATTCGGTGCCTTGCGGTTGGGCGATGCACAATAACGCGCGCGCCCACACGGACCAATCCTCTACTGTTTGACTACCGGCTAGGTAATAACGATAGCCGTAGTCGGTGCGTTGCACGCTCCAGTAGTCCATAGTCGGCAGGCTCAGGCGACGGCGCGAGAAGATCTGCCCGCTCCACTGCACATTCAACGTTTCGACGCTGACCGGCGTGTATTTCAGTTCCGGTTGTCCGGAGACCGGATCGGTCACCGGCGCCATGACGCTGTCGACGCGTGCGCGTGCGGCGGTGTGGTCATTCCAGTGCATGGGGACGAATGGATTGCCCGCTTGCACACTGTCGCTGATGACGGCACGCACCACGATCTCACCGTAGCGGCTGCGCACGCGCACCAAGGCACCATCCCCTATGGCATAACGCGCGGCATCAGTTGCATGGATTTGCAGGCTGGGTTCCGGTTGGTGTTGCCCCAAGCGCGCCGACTTGCCGGTGCGGGTCATGGTATGCCATTGGTCACGCACGCGGCCGGTGTTGAGCAGCAGCGGATAGTCACTGTCGCTCTTTTGCACAGGTAAGGCGGCTTGGACCGGGATGAAACGCGCCTTGCCGCTGGCGGTGAAAAAGCGACCGTCGCTGAACATTCTTTTTTGACCTTCGCCTTGTGCGTTTACCGGCCACTGTACAGGTTGTAATGCATCATAGGCGTCATCGCTGAGCATGGCTATGCCACTCAGATCAAAGTCTCGGCTGCCGTTGTTTTCAAACACTGACAAGGCGGCGTGTTCACGAAAGATCTGTGCGTTGTTGTCAAAATTGAATGACTCCGTAAAACCAAGGCGCTTGGCCACTTCGCCAATGATCCACCAATCGGCGCGTGCCTCACCGGGCGCCGGCAGGAAACTACGCTGACGGGAGATGCGTCGCTCGGAATTGGTGACGGTGCCATCCTTCTCGCCCCAGGCCAGCGCGGGCAACAACACCCGGGCAAGACGGGTGGTGTCGGTGTTTGCCATACAATCACTCACCACCACATGCGGGCAACCTTCTATTGCCTGCTTGACCTTGTCCGCATCGGGCAGGCTGACCGCCGGGTTGGTTCCCATGATCCACAAAAATTTAATACGACCGTCGGCGATGGCGTCGAACATCTCCACCGCCTTGAGTCCGTTTTGCGTAACAATGTTGGGTGCGTTCCAAAAACGTTGCACGCAATCGCGATGTTCGGCGTTGCCGATCTCCATGTGCGCGGCCAGTTGATTGGCCAGACCGCCCACCTCACGTCCGCCCATGGCATTGGGCTGACCGGTCAGCGAGAATGGCCCCATACCGGGGCGGCCGATACGCCCGGTGAGCAGATGGCAGTTGATGATGGCGTTGACCTTATCAGTGCCGCTGCTGGATTGATTAATGCCTTGCGAGAAGACCGTCACCACGCGCTCAGTGCGCGCGAACAAATCATAAAAGTGTTTCAGTTCAGATTCCTGCAGGCCGCATTGCTTTGCCACCGCGGTCACATTGGGCGCCGATGCCAGCGCTGCGGCCATGGCCTGTTCCATACCTTCGGTAAAGTTCTCTATGTAGGCAGGATTGCCCTCATCGTTTTTTAGCAGATAGGTCAGCAAGCCGTTGAACAGGTAGGCGTCACTACCGGGGCGCAGTGGCAGATACAGATCGGCGATATCACCACTCTCGGTGCGACGCGGGTCGATCACCACCACCAGCAGATCGGGGTGTTCCTTTTTCGCCTGCACCAGACGTTGATACAGCACCGGATGACACCAGGCGGTGTTACTGCCTACCAGCACCACCAGCTTGGCGCGCTCCAGGTCTTCATAACTGCACGGCACTGTGTCGCTGCCGAAGGCGCGTTTGTAGCCCGCTACCGTTGACGCCATGCACAAACGGGAATTAGTGTCAACGTTGGCGCTGCCGATGAATCCCTTCATCAGTTTGTTGGCGACATAATAATCTTCCGTCAACAACTGGCCAGAGAGATAAAAGGCCACGGCATCGGGCCCGTGCTGCTCGATGACCTGACGCATATCGTCCGCCACCCGATCCAGGGCCGTCGACCAGTCGACTTGTATTCCATCAACCTGCGGGTGTAACAACCGCCCGTCCAAGTCGAGGGTCTGCTCCAGGGCTGCGCCCTTAGAACAGAGTCGACCCAGGTTGGCCGGGTGCGTGAGGTCACCCTGCAAGCGGATCACTTTGTCACCCTCCAGTTCAACCTGGATACCGCAACCTGTCCCGCAATAGGGACAGGTGGTGTTGACGGTTTTGCTACTGACCATGCCTTACACCTATTTCAACGCCAGAAAAATCTGCCCACCCTCTACCTTGACCGGGAAGACATTGGCGCACCCCACATCGGGCGCCAGCGCCTCACCACTGCTCAGATCGATCACCCAGTTGTGCAGCGGACAGGTGACGCGCGTACCGTGGACGATACCTTGCGACAGCGGCCCACCCTTGTGTGGGCAACGATCGCGCACGGCGAACACCTGATCACCACTGGTGCGGAACAAGGCAATATTACCGTTAAGTGTTTCAACTACCCGTGAACCCAGCACCGGGATATCGTTCAGCATGCCCACTTCCAACCAGTTTTCCTGTGTAGCCGCTTTCGCCTTAGTCTGCATAACTCACCTGCTTCTCTTCTGTGGTGGATAGATTGATGTCGATCACCTTCAACGGTGTAAACTCGCCTTGCGCCTGTTCGCGCGTCAGTTCCTGCCACGGGTCTTTGCGTGAATAGTGTTGCGACAACTCAAAGCGCTCGGCCAGGGCCTTGCGGTTGTCGGCGTCATCGACCAAGCGTTGCTTGACGTGTGACAGACCGACGCGCTCGATCCAGGGGGCGGTACGCTCCAGGTAATAGGCCTCTTC
>DKAX01000259.1 GCA_002450975.1 Proteobacteria bacterium UBA6915 | reverse complement strand
CTCACCGGTAACGGCGCGGCAGCCTGGGGCGCGCGATTGGCGCTGGCGGATTATATTCCCGCCTTTCCCATTACTCCGCAAACGGAAATAATCGAAACGCTGGCCAACTGGATCGACAGCGATGAAATGGCGGCCCGACTGGTTACACTGGAATCCGAACATTCCATGATCACCGCCGCCGGCGCGGCCGCCGCAACTGGCGTGCGGGTGTTCAGCGCCACCTCGAGTCAGGGACTGTTATACGGCATGGAAATGATCTTTACGGTAGCCGGTTGGCGTGCGCCGTTCGTGTTGATCAATGTCTCACGAGGTTTAGCTTCACCCATTACCCTGGAGCCGGATCACAATGATGTAATGGCTGCGCGTGATAGTGGTTTTCTGCAAATCCACTGTTCCACCTGCCAGGAAGTACTGGACAGCACCCTCATCGCCTACCGCCTGGCTGAAGATGCGCGCGTGCGCCTGCCGGTGATTGTCAACCTGGACGGCTTTTACCTGTCTTTTACCCGTGAGCCGGTGGAGATACCCGAGGCAAAAACAGCGGCAGAATATGTTGGTAGTTTTGATCCCGAAAACATTCGCTTTCGTGCCAGTGCACCTGTCAGTCAGGCCGTGGCGGTACTGGGTGGCAGTCCCTATTCCTATTTTCGTTATGAATCACATCTTGCAGCACAAAATGGGCTAAGCGTTTACGATGAAGTGGCCGCCGAATTTGCCGGACTTTTTGGCCGTCAGCACGATGCCATCGAAGCCTACCAGATTGAGGATGCCGAACTGGTGTTTGTCATGTTGGGTTCTTTTGCCACCAAGGCCAAACAGGCAGTCGATCAATTACGGGCGGCCGGTTGGGCCGTGGGTTTGTTACGACCACGCTTGCTTCGCCCTTTCCCGGCGCAACATTTCCAGCAGTTGCTGGCCAACAAACAGGGCGTGGCGGTCATTGATCAGAACATTTCCATGGGGCTGGGTGGTGTGTTGCATGCAGAATTGGCCAGCGCCCTGTACGGTCAACCGGATGCACCGCCAATCCTGGCAAGCTATGTCGCCGGTCTTGGTGGGCGGGATATCACCAGTGAAGAATTTTTTAGCATCGCCAAAGAAATTCAACAGGCCGTTACCGAGGGCAAGTCACCGCCGCCACGTCTGCTCTACACCGAAACCGAACTGCGCGAAATGAGAAAATTGCAAGCGGTGGCACAGGTAGAGCGGCAAGAACTGCAACCGGAGCAGGCGCGTAAACAAGGACAAGATCATGAGTGAAGCTCGCGTTACCGTTTATCGTCGCATGAAAGACCTGCCTTCCACCCACTTGCTGGGCACAGGTACGCCTATGTGCGCCGGTTGCGGCGGCCTGGAAGCCTTGCATGAAATCTATGATCTGATTGGCGAGAAGTCCGTATTTATCAATGCCGCGGGTTGCATGACATTGTTATCCGTTTATCCGTTTACGCCGTTTCGTGGTTCCTGGCTGTATACCGCAATGGCCTCGGCCCCCGCTGGCGCACAAGGTGTGCGGGATGCGCTGGACATGCTGATCCACAAACAACGACTGCCGGAATCGGAAGACATGGAAGTGGTGGTGTTGACCGGTGATGGCGCTGCTTACGGTATGGGACTGTCGGCCACGTCCGGGGCGATGGAACGGGATCTGGACTTCCTTTATATCTGTTATGACAACGAAGGCTACGGCAATACCGGTCAACAATACTCCGGCGCCACACCGCATGCGGCCAAGACCGCCACCAGTATGGGACCGCGTGGTTTTCCAGGTTTTAAAAAAGATCTGTTTTCCATCTGGGCGGCGCACAAGCCGGCATATGTTGCTACAGTAATCGGTAGCGAACCGCTGGATCTTGCCCGCAAGATTGAAACCGCGCGCAACCTCAAAGGCCCGCGTTTGATCATCGCTCTGGCACCCTGTCCTACCGGCTGGGATTACGATCCACAACAAACGGTCGAGATCGGCAAACTGGCTGTCAAGAGTGGCGTGTGGCCGCTGAAAGAATATGTTAATGGTGAAGTGATACACACCAAAGTCCCGAAGCAACGCGTGCCGGTAGAGGAGTACCTTAAACTACAAGGCCGGTTTGTCCATTTGTTTGAACCACAACGTAACGATGCCCTCCTCACGGAGATTCAAACCAAGGTCGATCGTTACTGGGAAGGCATCACACAAGCGGAATAAACGCGTTGATGCAAAGAAAATGAAATCAGTAGCAAAAAGTTATTTTCATCGTGGCGGGATAGACGCCTTGTTGGGCGCCACTATTCCCGAGCACTTTGCGGCAGTGGTAGCCCGCTTTCCCGCACAGGAAGCGGTTGTGTCCTTGCCACAAGGCAAGCGCCTGACCTATCAACAACTGTCCTATGCTATCGATCAACTGGCGCGGGGGCTGGTCGGCATCGGCTTTGGTAAAGGGGATCGGATTGGCGTCTGGTCAACCGACAACCTGGAGTGGCTGTTATTACAGATGGCGACCGCCCGTATCGGTGCGATACTGGTTAACATCAATCCCGCTTACCGCTTGCGGGAACTGGCCTATGCGCTCGAACGATCGGAAGTTCAGGGTTTGTTTGCGATCCCGAGTTTTCGCACTAGCGACTATGTTGCCATGCTGGTAGAACTCTTGCCGGAATTACAACAGCAACACAAAGATGAACTGCAAGGCGAGGCATTACCCTTTCTACGTCATGTCGTGCTTTACGATCCGGCCAATCCCGA
>DKAX01000256.1 GCA_002450975.1 Proteobacteria bacterium UBA6915 | reverse complement strand
CTGGGGCGCGCGATTGGCGCTGGCAGATTACATTCCCGCCTTTCCCATTACCCCACAAACGGAAATTATTGAAACCCTGGCCAACTGGATCGACAGCGATGACATGGCGGCCCGGCTGGTTACCCTGGAATCCGAGCATTCCATGATCACCGCCGCCGGTGCGGCCGCCGCAACTGGCGTGCGGGTATTCAGCGCCACCTCAAGTCAGGGACTGTTATACGGCATGGAAATGATCTTTACGGTGGCCGGTTGGCGTGCGCCGTTCGTGTTAATCAATGTCTCGCGGGGTTTGGCTTCGCCCATTACCCTCGAGCCGGATCACAATGATGTGATGGCCGCGCGGGATAGCGGTTTTCTGCAAATCCACTGTTCCACCTGTCAGGAAGTGCTGGACAGCACCCTCATCGCCTACCGCCTGGCTGAAGATGCGCGCGTGCGCCTGCCGGTCATCGTCAACCTGGATGGCTTTTACCTGTCCTTTACCCGTGAACCAGTGGAACTACCCGAGGCAAAAACAGCGGCAGAGTATGTTGGCCGTTTTGATCCCGAAAACATTCGCTTTCGCGCCAGTGCACCTGTCAGTCAGGCCGTAGCGGTACTGGGCGGCAGTCCCTATTCCTATTTTCGTTATGAATCACATCTCGCAGCACAAAATGGGTTAAGCGTTTACGGTGAAGTGGCTGCCGAATTTGCCGGACTTTTTGGCCGTCATTACGATGCCATCGAAGCCTACCAGATTGAGGATGCCGAACTGGTGTTTGTTATGTTGGGATCGTTTGCCACCAAGGCCAAACAGGCAGTCGATCAATTGCGTGCCGCCGGTTGGGCCGTGGGTTTGTTACGGCCACGCTTGTTCCGACCTTTCCCGGCGCAACAGTTCCAGCAGTTACTGGCCAATAAANNCACCAGTGAAGAATTTTTTGCCATTGCCAAAGAAATTCAACAGTCCGTTACCGATGGCAAGTCACCACCGCCACGTCTGCTTTATACCGAAACCGAACTGCGCGAAATGCGTAAATTGCAAGCCGTGGCCCAGGTAGAACGACAGGAACTGCAATCAACTCAGCCTGAAAAACAAGGACAAGACCATGAGTGAAGCACGTGTCACTGTTTATCGTCGCATGAAGGATCTGCCTTCCACCCACTTGTTGGGAACCGGTACTCCAATGTGCGCCGGTTGTGGTGGCCTGGAAGCGTTGCATGAAATCTATGATCTGATTGGCGAGAAGTCCGTATTTATCAATGCCGCCGGTTGCATGACACTGTTATCTGTTTATCCATTTACGCCGTTTCGTGGTTCCTGGCTGTATACCGCCATGGCCTCGGCCCCCGCTGGCGCTCAGGGTGTGCGAGATGCGCTGGACATTCTGATCCATAAACAACAGTTGCCGGAATCAGAAGACATGGAAGTCGTGGTGTTAACCGGTGATGGTGCGGCTTACGGTATGGGGCTCTCCGCTACGTCCGGGGCAATGGAACGGGATCTGGATTTCCTATATATCTGTTATGACAACGAAGGCTACGGCAATACCGGTCAACAATACTCTGGCGCCACACCCCATGCTGCCAAGACCGCCACCAGTATGGGGCCGCGTGGTTTTCCAGGTTTTAAAAAAGATCTGTTTTCCATCTGGGCGGCGCACAAACCGGTGTATGTCGCTACAGTGATCGGTAGCGAACCGCTGGATCTTGCCCGCAAGATTGAAACAGCGCGCAACCTCAAAGGCCCGCGTTTGATCATCGCTCTGGCACCCTGTCCTACCGGCTGGGATTACGATCCAGAACAAACCGTCGAGATCGGCAAACTGGCTGTCAAGAGCGGCGTGTGGCCGCTGAAAGAATATATTAATGGTGAAGTGATACACACCAAAGTCCCGAAGCAACGTGTGCCAGTCGAGGAGTACCTTAAATTACAAGGCCGGTTTGTCCATTTGTTTGAACCACAACGTAACGATGCTCTCCTCACGGAGATCCAAGCCAAGGTCGATCGTTACTGGGAAGGCATCACACAAGCGGAATAAACGTGTTGATGCAAATAAAATGAAATCATTAGCAAAAAGTTATTTTCACCGTGGCGGGATAGACGCCTTGTTGGGCGCCACTATTCCCGAGCACTTTGCGGAAGTGGTAGCCCGCTTTCCCGCACAAGAAGCGGTTGTGTCCTTGCCACAAGGCAAGCGCCTGACCTATCAACAACTGTCCTATGCCATCGATCAGCTGGCGCGGGGGCTGGTCGGCATCGGCTTTGGTAAAGGGGATCGNNGATCCGGCCAATCCCGACACAACAGACCGACCGCACCCCGGTTTTCTGACCTGGCCAGAAGTCATCCAGGCTGGCGCAGCTGTCGACATGGACACGCTCAATACAATCACGGCGTCACTGGATCGCGATGAGGCAATCAACATCCAGTACACTTCCGGTACCACCGGTTTTCCCAAGGCCGTGGTATTGTCTCACCACAATATCCTGAACAATGCTTACTTCTCTGCCAAAGCGATGCATTTCACGGAAAATGATCGGCTGTGTATTCCGGTGCCGTTCTATCATTGTTTTGGTATGGTGCTGGCAAATCTGTTATGTCTGTCCGTGGGGGCCTGCATGGTGATCCCCGCGGAACATTTCGATGCGCCCGCCGTGTTGCATGCCATCGAGACGGAA
>DKAX01000201.1 GCA_002450975.1 Proteobacteria bacterium UBA6915 | reverse complement strand
TGCCCGTTACCTGGAGCGCCTGCTTCTGGGTGAGAAGGCCGCTGACCCCAATACCGGGGGTATCAGTATGGATTTCCTGGCCAAGCATGGCTTTATGAAGTAAACAATCGATAAGAGTCGATAATGCAACTGAATACAATAGAAGAGATCGTCGAAGATATTCGTCAGGGCAAGATGGTTATCCTGATGGATGATGAGGACCGTGAAAACGAGGGCGATCTGGTGATGGCCGCCTCTTTGGTGCGCGCCGAGGATATCAACTTTATGGTGACCCATGCGCGCGGTTTGGTCTGTCTGCCCATGAGCAAGGAGCGTTGCCAACAACTCAATCTGCCCTTGATGGTACGCGACAATACGGCGGCACACTCCACCGCCTTTACGGTTTCTATCGAGGCGGCGCGTGGGGTTACTACAGGCATCTCCGCCCGTGATCGCGCCGTGACTATCCAGGCGGCGGTGGCCCCTGACGCCAAGCCGGGGGATATCGTCCAGCCCGGTCATATCTTTCCGCTGATGGCCCAGCCCGGCGGTGTTCTGACCCGCGCCGGCCATACCGAGGCCAGTTGCGATCTGGCGGTGTTGGCGGGGCTGGATTCGGCCGCCGTCATCGTTGAGATCCTCAACGAGGATGGCTCCATGGCCCGCCGCCCCGATCTGGAGAAGTTTGCCCAGAAGCATGGCTTGAAGATCGGCACCGTGGCCGATCTGATCCACTATCGCCTGGCCAATGAAAAGACCGTCAGCCGTGAGGTGACCACCTCTCTGGAAACTGCCCACGGCACCTTTCAGGTCCATGCCTACCGTCACACGATTAATAACAGTGTCCACCTGGCCCTGGTCAAGGGGGATGTTGATCCGCACAAGCCGACGCTGGTGCGCGTGCACATGGAAGAGTTCTTGTGCGATGCATTGAACGCCGGGCGTGGCGATTGCCACTGGCCCCTGCAAAGCGCCATGCAACGTCTGGCGGAGGAGGGTAACGGCGTCATCGTGGTGCTTAAACAGGACGATAATTTCGCCGTTACATTGTCGCGCCTGAGCAAATACCAGTTGCTGGATGAAGGGGTGGAGTTGCCGCCACAGAAACCGGTGACTGACCTGCGCACCTTCGGCGTCGGCGCTCAGATCCTGGCCGACCTGGGGGTGCATCAGATGCGCGTTTTGAGTGCGCCCAAGCGCATGCACGGCCTGTCGGGCTTCGGCCTGGAAGTGGTCGAATACGTGCCTTGTGAATGAATGCTTCTATATAATAAGGAATAGATCCATGCAAAATATCAAACAGATCGAAGGTGATTTCTCCACCGCCAACCATCGCTACGGCATCCTGGTCGGTCGTTTCAACAGCTTTATCGTCGAGCGCCTGCTGGAAGGGGCCCTGGATGCCCTGCGCCGTCACGGCGTGGCCGAAAAGAGCATTGAAATTGTGCGCGTGCCCGGTGCCTTCGAGATGCCTCTGGCCGCCAAGGCCATGGCCGGCTCCGGCAAGTACGACGCCATTGTCGCCCTGGCGGCGGTAATTCGCGGCGGTACCCCCCATTTTGACTACGTGGCCGGTGAGTGCACCAAAGGACTGGCGCAAGTCTCCCTGCAAGCCGATATCCCAGTGGCCTTCGGTGTGTTGACCACCGATTCCATCGAGCAGGCGATCGAGCGTGCCGGTACCAAGGCGGGTAACAAAGGGGCCGAGGCGGCCCTGACGGCCATTGAGATGATCAATGTGCTGAAACAGTATCAGAAGTAACCCAGGAAACTATCAAACCCCATGAGTCGTGAACGTACCAAGGCGCGCCGTTGCGCCGTGCAAGGCCTCTATCAGTGGCAGCTCACCGGCAATGACATCTCCTTTATCGAGGCGCAGTTCATCATCGATCAGGATATGAGTGGGGTGGAAGTGCCCTATTTTCAGGAGCTGTTGCACAAGGTGCCCGCGCACCTGCACGAGTTGGAGGAGAACTTCGAGGCCTTGCTGGACCGGCCTATCGATGAACTCGATCCGGTGGAGCGCGCCATCCTGCGCATCAGCACCTATGAGATGGCCTACCGTCCGGAGATCCCCTATCGGGTGGTGATCAACGAGGCGGTGGAGCTGGCCAAAACCTTCGGTGCCGACCAAAGTCATAAGTACGTCAACAGCATAATGGATGGCGTGGCGCGTAAGCTGCGTGCCATTGAGGTTGAGGCTGCCGGGCGCAACAAACCCGCCGCCGGCAAACCGCAAATCAAATACAAAGGCAACGCCGGCAAGAGCGGCGGCAAACCCATCGGTAAGAAACCCGCGTAGCCTATGGCCGTCGGCGAATTCGAACTGATCGCACGCTATTTTCAACAACAGAACCTGCAAAGGGATGATGTCCTGGTCGGCATCGGCGATGACGGCGCCGTCCTGACCGTGGCCCCCGGCAAACAGCTGGTGGTGGCCATGGATACCCTGGTGGCCGGGGTACACTTTCCTGAACAGGCCAGCCCCTTCGATATAGGTTACAAGGCCCTGGCGGTCAACCTCAGTGATCTGGCGGCTATGGGTGCCGAGCCCGCCTGGTTCACCCTGGCCCTGACCCTGCCCGAGGCCGATGAGGCCTGGTTACAGGAGTTCAGTCGCGGCCTGTTTACCTTGGCCCGTCGCCACATGGTGCAGCTGGTGGGCGGTGATACCACCCGTGGTCCGTTGACCATTACTGTGCAGGCCCATGGCTTCGTCAGTGACAAGGTGGCCATGCGCCGCAGTACTGCCCGTGCCGGTGACCGAATTTATGTTACCGGGCCGTTGGGTGATGCCGCCCTGGCACTGCAATCGGTGTTGGGTAAAGTCGCGCTACCGGAAGAACATAGTGAGAGCTTGCTGCAACGCCTGCACCGGCCCACGCCCCGTGTTACCGCCGGCCTGGCCCTGCGTGGACTGACCTCCAGTTGCATCGATATCTCCGACGGCCTGCTGGCCGACCTGGGTCACATCTGTAGCGCCAGCAAGGTGGGGGCGGTGATCCGCCTGGCGGATATTCCCCTGTCCGAGGGCATGCGCGCCGCCGGCATTGATCCCTATCCGCTGGCCTTGAGCGGTGGTGATGACTATGAATTGCTCTGTACTATCCCGCCGGGATTGATCAAGACACTGGAGCGGGCACTGTATGATATGAATGTGCAACTGCACTGCATCGGTGAGATCGAGGCGGGCAGTGGCGTGCGTTGCCTGGATCAAAGCGGTGCGCCGTACCAAAGCGCGGCGAGCGGTTACCAACATTTTCAACCAGAGTGAGTTGGGTAAAACAACAATGAAGAAAAATCACGTCCCCGCCAGCGTCTGGCGCAACCCCGTTCACTTTCTCGCCTTTGGTCTGGGTTCCGGCGCAGCGCCGGTGGCCCCAGGCACCTTCGGTACCCTGGCGGCTATTCCTTTATATATATTGGCCAGTGGATTGCCGTTGCTGACCTTTTTAATACTGGTTGCTGTAATGACCGTGATCGGTGTCTGGTTGTGTCATCGCACCGCCCACGATTTACAGATCCACGATCACCCCGGCATCGTCTGGGATGAGTTTGTCGGTTATTTCATCACCATGATCGCGGCGCCCCCCGGCTGGCTGTGGATCGTGATCGGTTTTATTCTTTTCCGCTTCTTCGACATCGTCAAACCCTGGCCCATCCATTGGCTGGATCGACGAGTGCAAGGCGGCCTGGGTATCATGGTCGACGATATGCTGGCGGGGGTATATGCCTTTCTTTGTTTGCAGGGGCTGGTGGCCTTGGCTTGGTTTAATTAACTACGGCAGTTCCCGTATACAGCCTGTTATCCTTGCCCTATGATAGCAACGTTCTAAGGTTGAAATTCTTTAACCATTATTCTCTTTAAGGTGTTGCATGAGCGATGTGTCGGTTGCTGTGCGTAATCGAATTCGTTGGTATGGGCTGACTATCTTTTTAAGCTCCGCCATTCTTTTGGTGTTGGAGATGACTGCCGGGCGTCTGATTGCGCCCTATGTCGGTGTCTCCCTTTACAGTTGGACCACCATCATCGGTGTCATTCTGGCCGGACTCTCGCTGGGCAACTGGCTGGGCGGCCGTTGGGCCGACAAGGGGGCCGGCGACAAAGAGACCGGTATTGTGTTGGCCCTGGCCGGTCTGTTCAGCCTGTTCAGTCTGTTCGCCCTGACCCTGATCGCGCCATTGCTGCAAGGCAGTCGCCTGGATCTGGTCAGCTCCAGTTTCCTGTATGTGCTCAGTATGTTTTTTATTCCGTCGGTGTTGTTGGGTATACCGACGCCGGTGTTGACCACGCGCGCATTGCGTCTGGATGAGCGCGCCGGCCATATCGTCGGGCGTATGCACGCCCTGGCGGCCCTGGGCAGCATCATCGGCACCTTTTTGACGGGCTATGTGCTGGTTCAGTATTTCGGTTCGCGCAATGTCGTGGTCGTGTCCGCCCTGGTGTTATTCCTGTTGGCGGCGCCGTTTTTTCGCGGCCAGAACAAGGCTGGTGCGGTGGCGGTGGCTATGGCGACGTTGTTTCTGTCAGTGTTGATCTTCGCACGCAGCGGTTTTGCCAATCCCTGCGACCGTGAGAGCAACTATTTTTGTCTGCGCGTGGTCGATGCCAGTGATGACGCCCCTTTCGGTAATGCCAATGCCCTGATACTCGATCACCTCATGCACGGCATCAACCACGAGAGTGAGGCAGACATGATGATCTCGCCTTATGTGCAGTTGATGGACGAGTTGGTGGTAAATCACTTCCCCGGTCAACGGGCAAACGCGTTAAATTATTTTTTTGCCGGGGGCGGTTCTTATACCCAACCGCGCGCAGTTCAGGCACTGACCCCCGATGCGCGTATTACCGTCGCCGAGTTGGACCCGGTGGTGACCGAACTGGTGCGTGAGCGTATGCATGTCAACACTGAAGGCATGCGCATCGTCCATCGCGATGCCCGTACTGTGTTGAATCAGATGGGTGAGGAACGTTTTGACGTAATTATCACCGACGCCTTTCATGATATCGCCATTCCCTACCATCTGGTGACCAAGGAGTACGCCCAACTGGTCAAGGCACATTTGAACAGTGATGGCCTCTATGCCACCAACGTGGTCGATGCCTTTCCCGATCCAAAGATGGTCAAGAGCCTGATCAAAACCCTGCAACAAGTCTTTACCCACGTCGATGTCTGGGTCGATCATATCCCCGACGCTGTCCAGCGCATGACCTATGTCATATCCGCCAGTGACAAAGTCATCGACAACGATGAACTGTATGCCACTCGTGGTTTCGAACGCGTCTGGTATCGTATCAATGAACCGCTGATGGCCACAGGCACCGCCATGAATGAACTTCCGGTCTTTACCGATGACTATGTGCCGGTGGATAGGATGATCGCCAGGTTGTTGTTTACGGATCAGGGGTTGTAGTTGAGCAGCTTCCAGCGCTTTTTATGGTTGAAAAAATTGATTTGATTCGCTGCGCGAGGATTGATTTAATGCCGTTCTCGGACGGCAGGCCGAGCTGCTTTCGTTTCGGCGAAAGTAGCCAAAGCCATTGCTCCTGATGCGGCCAACCGATGAATTCCTTTTCCTGGAGTTGCGCTAAACTCGGCCTGTAAAAGGCACAGGCCTCAGACAGTATCGCAGCAACCATTCAGGAAAAGAAATCCATCGGCCGCATACGTCGCGCTAAGGTCAAGAGACTGATTGAGAGCGGTATATTACTTTTTCGCTTTGGTAGATACTGTTACGCCTGTCAAACCCCATGCAATGTTACATCGAAAGTTTTACCGGACTTCATTACACCAAAAACAACATGAATCAATTTCCTCATCATGGCGCCAATGATCACCTTGGGTGCCTTACCCGCAGCAGCAAGCCGGGTACGAAAATGTATACCCCACGATGTTTTGTAAAGTGTAACTATAGCGGGCATATACAACGCCTTACGCAAAAAGGCATGGCCTACCTTCGACAGGCGCGGCTTTAAAGATACACTAGTGCCCGAAGTATGCGTCCTGGGATCTAGGCCAGCATAAGCGGCTGCCTGTTTGACATTGCTAAAACGCCCTATGTTGTCGTAGAACGCCAAGAGAGAAGCGATGGTGCGTTCGCCAACGCCTGGTATGGAATCTAGCAAGTCCCTTTTTGCTTTTAGATCAGGATCGTTATTGATGTGATCTTTGATCTGTTTGGCTAATTGTTTGATTTGCGTATCCAGCCATGCTAGGTGCTCGACAATACCCGCCTTTACCGCATCTCGCGATACCTCCAGGCGGTTACTTTCTTGTGTTCGCATGTTTTGTAGCGCCTCCAGACGTAGCACTAGCGCACGCAATGTTTGCACACTCTGAGACGGCGCTTGCCAGGGGGGCGGCCTCCTCTCATGGCAGAAATCGGCAATCAATCGGGCATCCGCTTTATCTGTTTTTGTGCGGATTAGCCGTGACCCACCAAATGATTTGATTTGCGCGGGATTGATCACGCTCACTACCATCCCGGCCCCCGCTAAATATTCTGCGACCGCCTCCCAATAGACGCCTGTAGCTTCCATGCACACATGGGGTAGGGAAGCATCTTGCTTGCCAAGCCATTCTGATAAGGCCTTAAATCCACGCGAGGTGTTCTCTACCACTTTGTCGCGATACTTGCCCGATGGCATACGCAATGCACAATCGAGTTTGGCCTTTGAAATATCAATGCCTAATTGATATAAAGACATATAAACCTCCACACGATCAACCTTGTCAATACGGGCTACCGATTAGTCGGGCCAAAGATACTGTTCGATCTCTAGTGAGGTGGAGCGACCGCTGCTAAATCTACGTTACTGGATTAGTTCCAAAGGGTGCAAGCGGCATGCGGTCGCTCAACCCCAAGGGGTACTTGGGGTCCGCTGTGTAACAACTCTGATGTTATTACAGTCAGTGCAGTTTTATAATACAAGGGTGCAATAAG
>DKAX01000200.1 GCA_002450975.1 Proteobacteria bacterium UBA6915 | reverse complement strand
CGCATACGTCGCGCTAAGGTCAAGGGACTGATTGAGAGGGGCAGTGGGTGGTTGATGACGATGCTGTATTTGATATAGTTTGGCGAAAATAAACAGCGTCAAAAAGAATATTTGTAAGACAGATGCAACGAAGTGGAATACGGGATAGTTTCCCGGATTCCTCTTTCCCACGCTTCCGCGTGGGAACGCATACGTGCATGAGACAGAGAGCGGTATGGGTTCCCACGGGGAACCGTGGGAACCAGGGGAACAAATATATTTAGTTTCGACTAGTTTCGTAGCCCGGATGGAATGCAATGGAATCCGGGGTTGTCTCCCGGATTACGCACGCTCCATCCGGGCTACATTTATTGGAAGTTTGGGAAACAACCAACTGGCATAGGGCGCAATAGCAAGCGTATTGCGCCGAATGAAACTTGATGATCGGTACTTCAATTATTCCATTTTTCCTCGTTCCCACGCTTCCACGTGGGGACGCATACGGGCATAAGACAGAGAACGGTGTGGGTTCCCACGGGGGACCGTGGGCACTAGAAAATGGGGGCGGGCTAGAGGTTACTTAAACACCAGCGGTTGTGTTAATGGAGAACTGGTGATTAGTGTACCGCCCGGGGTCCCCGTAGAGGTCGAGTTGTCAGGTTTGATTTTCGGTATTTCAATCAAAGTGGGCGCAGGGATGCGCCCGGTTCGCAATCAGTCCAGGGACGACGTGCAAGGATGCACTAGTGTCGCGGGAGGCAGGAAGCCGGGAGCGACCAGGCTGTTTGCGACCCTCAACCCGAAAAACAAACCTGGCAACATGTATTCGACATCTTCGGGGCGGTTTTCTTTTGGTTCGTTTTCTTTGTCCGCACAAAGAAAATGAACTCGGCTTGCCGTCCGAGAACGGCATTAAATAAAAGCTTCGCGCAGCGAAACAAACAAAGTATTGTAGCCCAGACGTATTGCGTAAATCCGGGTTTGTTTCCCGGATTACGCACGCTCCATCCGGGCTACAGCAAAAAAAATGTTGTACTCAAAGTGAAAAGAATTTAATAACCCTATGACCATCCCCTTACTCACCACCAAAGTCTGCACCCAAATCGACAAGGCTCGCCAGCGTGGGGAAACCCATGTGCAGGTGTCGCTGGATCTGGACAAGAGTGTTACCGAGATCGAACTGGCCGAAGCTCACTGGAGCTGGCAGGGACACGACTATCCCTATTTGAAGAAGTGCAAGGAGCGCACGATTTACTATTGGTGCGACGACGCCTTTGAACCAGTGGCGCGTTACACGAATGCACTGATCAAGCTGGTGGCTACAGAGTGGGGGCCGCCTACCTTTGAGATCGATGGTATCAAAATGCTGCCTACCGCCCAGGTATCGCCTTATGACGATGCGCAGCGTAAGGTGGATCTGATCGAACCGCGTGGCAAGGTGGTGTTGGATACCTGTGGTGGTCTGGGTTATTTCGCCGCCTGGTGTCTGCAACGGGGGGCAGCGCGTATTATTTCATTCGAAAAAAATCCCGATGTGGTTTGGCTGCGTTCACTCAATCCGTGGTCGCCTACGGTGAATGATATCTTCACTCTCACCCAGGGCGATATTTCACAACTGATCGGTGATATTTCGGACGATTCCGTCGATGCCATTTTACACGATCCGCCGCGCTTTGGTATTGCCGGTGAGCTTTATTCGCAAATCTTCTATAACCATCTGGCCCGTGTCTTGCGTCGCGGTGGTCGTCTGTTTCACTACACCGGTAGCCCCAATAAGCTGACTACCGGTCGCGATGTACCCAATGAAGTGGCCAAGCGTCTGCGCACGGCTGGGTTCCGTACGGAGCTGATTGGGGATGGGGTGTTGGCGGTGTTGTAGTGGTGGGGTTTGCGGGAGTTTTTAGCCCGGATGTAACGCAGGCTAGTCTGAGAGTATTCTGTTTTGCTTTACGAAGTTTTAAATTATTGTTGTTTCCGGATAACAGTCCAGGCTACTTTCGTTTCGGAGAAAGTAGCCGGAACTATTATTCAAGTTGCGGTTAAAACTATAACAATGTCGGGTTCAGCGCCGCCAGCGGTCCCGCTATCCGTTTTTTAAACTCGCTGTCCGACAAGACCAGGATGTTAGTCTTGTAGTAAAAGGTGCGATCGAGAAAGTCGGTGTAGCGCAACTCCAATATATGGTTGCCGAGTCCGGTTAATGTCAGGTGCAGCGCCTGACTGGTGGAGCGTTGCACCCCGTCGACCTTCCAGATGATCTGTTTTAACACCTTGTTGATTACCGCGCCGCGTAGTGCGAGCACCAGGTTATGGTGAATGGCCTGACCGGTCTTGATCACCCGGTTACCGGCCAGTTCCGCGACCAGACCCTCTTCCGGATAGAGCAGGTGTACCGACAGGCGGTCGTATTCCGACAATCCGGTATTGGCGTAGTTACCGGGGGCGTAAGGATAGAGGGCCGGGAAGGTGTAGTGCATGACCGATTTGTTGTCATAGGGGGTGAGATAATATTTACCGCCACCACCATAGGCGGACACCTGTACTTTGCCACTCTTGATATCGTTGTAAGCTGCGAGACGCAGCGCCTCGGCGTCGGCCTGATTGCTATAGCCCGGAATGTTTTGCAGCTTGGCGACATGGGCGGCGATAGCGGCGTCCCTTTGGGTCTCTTCACCGGGTTTGTAGTCATCCGGGTTGGGTCCGCGGATGGAGGTCACGGGTCTATAGCCGGCCGAGTAGATATTTTCCGCCTGCGTTGCCGAGACACCGGTTATTTGTTTGATAAAGGTCAGTACATGGTCTTTATCCACGTCATAACGCTGGTGTTCATGCGACAGTCCGATAGCGTGCCCGACCTCGTGTAACGGGTGGTTGAGAAACGGTTTGGAACCGCCGGCTGGATCGCCAAAATTTACCGCATTATAGTTATCGTTCCCCAGGTGCAGATTGAACAGACACTCCCGACGCTGATCGCGGGTATCGGGCGGCCAGGACCAGCCACCTCCACCCTCAGTGCGCGTGCAGCCCAGTCCGGGGATGGGATTCAAGGCGTCGAAGACCTTGCTATAATTGCCGTAGGCGGTTTTGGGAATGACTATGCGGATATCGCCGGTAAAGTTATCTTTGCCAGCGTTAGGTGTACTGGTACAACTGCCCTGGTACTGGAATTTGATATTTCCGGCATATTCAAACTGGCGTAGGATATTTTTTATCTCGTCGACGCGATCCTTTTCCACTGTGGTCGCATTGCCGGCAAAACAGAGTGTCGGTTTTTTATCCTGTATGCCCGCCTCCCAATAGAGGCCCGCTCCGGCCGGAAAAGCTACAACGGCAAGGAGTACTGTCAGGGTTAGTTTGGATGCGTTGTTCATGATGGGCCTCACCTAGCGCATGTTGATGCCATAGGCCCGGCGACAGTCTTTGGCCTGGCAACCGAAAGCGGCGCCACCGGTGTCGGCCGGGTCGTAGTTTACAGTCAGCGTCTTGCCCGAAACCAGCGCCGTATTGACCATGCTCATGAAGCGATTGGCATAGTCGACCTTTGACGCATCGACCGCGAACCAGACGATGCCGCCTGAAACCGGCGCGGCGCATTTGACGTGAATCCGGTTGGCAAATGTGCCCGTCAGCACGGGGACACAATCTGACCACACTGGCGCAGCGTTTGCCTGTGTCACACATAGAAACAGACTGCAGATGGACAACAGCATTCGTGTTTTCAAGGAAAATGTATTGTTCATACGAAGACTCCTTTCGTCGTTGTCGATTGTACCGTGGATAGCCGTGAATGCCGGCTATCTGTTACAGGATTAGTTTACGGCGCGTGTATTCCTTTGTTCAAATGGAAAATATCAGGTTGGAAATAGTCAATTTTTCCTGTTTATGACATGTGTTAACCTATAAGCTGTTTTTATTGTGTATGCAGGTAGGGGTGGTGCATGTGTGAGATTGTCTATAATTTTATTGATACTATACAGCGGGAAGACCCGCGCTGGTTTCTGCCTGCATTTCCCCCGCTCATGGATTAAGTGCAGTGTTTAAAGGGCATAAGTGTGCGTCATTGTTTCCATGCCAAATGCAATGTACGCTTATAATTAATTCATAGGCAATCGACATACTACTTTGCTTGTTTGAACTTACCTTGAGTTGCAGTAAGCTTTGCTGATAACGTGGATGTTGGGATTGTCAATGGAAATCCATTCTTGTCTGACCTTCATTGGAGCCGCCATTGTTCTATGTATCGTGCCCGGCCCCGATATGCTCTTTCTGATCGGCAGAAGCATCGCCAACGGCAAGAGGATAGGGTTATATGCCGCACTGGGTATCAATACCGGTGCCTATGTCCATTTGTTTGCAGCTGTTGCCGGCCTGACCGCTGTGCTTGCCACGTCGGCGATAGCGTTTACGCTGGTAAAATTGGCGGGCGCCGCCTACCTGATCTATCTGGGGGTTACTACGTTGCTGTCGAAATCCTCTCTGGCGGCTATCGACACGAACCAAGGCAGTTCCGTTAGCTACGGACAGGCATTTTGGCAGGGTTTTGTCAGTGACGTGTTAAACCCGAAGGTGGCTATGTTTTATCTGGCAATCTTGCCCCAGTTCGTGCAAGTCGATGCGGGTAACACCGGCGTTCAGCTTTTAATACTCGGGGTGACGCTAAATCTCATTGGTCTGGTGTCCAATCTGCTTTATGTCTACTTCGCCGCGTACCTTTCTCGGCGGCTGCGTGAGGGTGTAAAAACCACCGAGTGGTTGAAGCGGGCATTGGGCGGACTTTTCATTGCATTGGGTATTAAGCTAGCGAGTGAGAGGTCATAGCTTGATAGCCTTAATTCCGGATTTCGATTTCTTTTCCTGACTGCCACGCTGCATATAAATTCGTTGGGGTTCATTCTTCACCCCAACCTACACAAAATATTTTTCATCATTTGAAACGAATTTCTTAAAGCGCTGTTGGTGGGCACAAAAACGTGCCCACCCTATCCGACTATGCAGCAAACAACATAACGCGAACAGCTATCTCCCCATGGCCGTAAACAGTTTTTCCAATTCCTGCGGATGTTGCAGAAACACCTGATACCAGGCCTGCGAGTGGGCGTCGGGGAACAGGTCGGTTTGTCCCTGCTCCAGTGCTGCGTAGGTGCGTTCGGCGATCTGACGCGGGCTGGCCTTTTCCATCGGAAAGTCTTTGGCCATGCGTGTGTCGGTGGGGCCGGGGTAGACACCGAGTACTTTGATCGCAGTGTCGATCAGGTCGAAGCGCAGGCCTTGGGTGTAGGAGTGCAGGGCCGCCTTGGCGACGGAGTAGGGGCCGATGCCGGGGAAGTGGCTGATGGCTGCGATGGAACACAGGTTGACGATGGCCGCCGCAGGTGATTGTTTGAGTATGGGTAAAAGCCGCGCAGTCAGGTGCATGGGGCCATACAGATTGACGGACAACTCCTTTTCCATTATCGCCAGGGCATCGGGCGCTGTAACGGAGGCGCCATGCACCACGCCGGCGTTGTTGATCAATATATCCAGCTCGGTCAGTTGCGCTGTCAGGGCATTGATGTGATCGTCGCGGGTAACGTCCAGGTGTACCGGTTTGACCACATGTGTGAAACGACGGTCAAAGTGGTCCAGATTGGATTCATCTCTGATGCCTGCATAGACCCGTTTCGCCCCCTGTTCCACTAGCGTTTCTACGAAGGCCTTGCCGATGCCGCGGTTGGCGCCAGTGACCAGGACGGTTTTGCTGGTGATAAAGGTCATGGTTGTTCTCCCGGTTGGTGATCGATGGGTTATTATGATCTAAACATTTCTGTATGATAATCGCCGCGAATACACTAGTATTTATACGCAATATGAATAAATCAGGAGTGACGGTGGATACTAATCAATTACTCGGGGCTATGCAGGCCTTTATCTCCGTGGTGGAAAGCGGCAGTTTCTCCGCCAGTGCCCGTCGCTTGGGGCTGTCTCAACCAACGGTGTCGCGGCAAATCAATGGGCTGGAGGAGAAGCTCGGCGTGCGGTTGTTGCAACGGACCACACGACGCCTCAGTCTGACCGAGGCGGGGGAGGTCTACTATCAACAAGCCTGCAGGATACAGAGCCAGGTGCTCGAAGCCAATTTATCCATCAGCGGGTTTACCGAAAAGCCCTCCGGTGTGTTGCGCATTGCCGCGCCCCATGTCTGGGCGGAGGAGTTGATTGCGCCGCACATGGGCGAGTTTCTACAGCGTTATCCCGAGATCGTGCTGGATGTGGAGTGCAATGATGCCTTTCAGGACATGGTGGCCGACAGGCTTGATTTGGTTATGCGCGTGGGCGTGGTCAAGGATAGTCGGTTTGTGGCGGTGCCTATCGTCGATGTGCGCATGCTTGTGGTGGCCAGCCCGGAGTATGTCAGACACTATGGTGAGCCTAGTAATATAGAGCAGCTGACGTCACGTAATTTTATCCAGTTTGAGGATTTCAACCGAGTTAACATAACCCTGGGGCAGCAGCAACAAATGGTCAATTTTAATGGTAATGTCAAACTCAATTCCGTTGCCCTGATGCTGGCGGCGGTCAAACAGGGGTTGGGTGTCAGTGTTTTGCCCGATCTACTGGTAAAGCCGTTGCTTGCGTCTGGTGAGGTGATGGAGATTCTAAACGGTGCCAAGGTGGAGGTCGTCAACCTGCCGATCAACCAAGTGTTTGTCCTCTATTCCAGTCGCAAGCATCTGTCGGCTAAAGCACGCGCGTTTGTGGACTTTTATCGGGAAAGGCTGCAAAGTTCGGCGGCAGGTGGTTGAAAGTTTACGGATAGCGTTTATCCTGATACGCCGGAGGGTGTTTATTGCTAACGCTTTGGTTGTACCAATTCCCTGCCGACACGAGATCCTAGAAAAGGCGATTCTGCTATAAATAACCAGTCACCGCTTTCAGAAGACATTATATGCCGGTTGGTGGAGGAAAACTTTCACCTGCAGCACACGATAGTTTTCAAAAGCTATTTGTTCGGTTTGCATGACAATTATCACGTAGAGTGTGACAATACGCCTTATATCTTGCGTCTCTATAGAAACGAGTGGCGCACGCGCACCGAAGCATTGTTTGAACTGGAGTTATTGGACTATTTGCGCGCTCGATCCAGTCCGGTAGCCGCGCCTGTATTGACCAAGGAAGGGCAGCTGTATTTTATCGTCCCTGATGCACAGGGGGAGCGCGTAGCGGCTCTATTCACCTATGCCAAGGGTTACCCAGTGGTTCGACCGATCTCGGAACAGGTGAGTAGCAAGTTTGGACAGGTGATCGGCCAGCTACACGAAAGTAGCGCGCAATTTGTTTGCAGTCAGCAGCGTCCGCTGCTGGATCTACCCTATCTTTTGGATGAATCGCTTGCAGCCATCGAAGAGTTCGTCGATGTGCAGGGCATGGACTACCTGCGCACGATACAGTCCCGACTGCAAAGGGTTATACCGGAGTTGCCCAGAGATGCACCCGCCTGGGGTATTTGCATGGGCGATGTGAATCTAAACAACTTTCATATTAACGATGATGGTGACATTACCCTATTCGATTTTGATCAGTGTGGATTCGGTTTCAGGGCATTTGAGATCGGCAAGTTTGCCTCTTCATTGCCGCGTGATTCGCAGAAAATGTCTCTGTTGAATGCCTTTCTTGCGGGATATAGACAGGTAAGGGGCTTGACCGAGCAGGAGTTGTCGGCTATTCCCTGGTATGAGGTAGTGTCGGTTGTTTGGGTGATGGCGATACATGCCCGCAATAGCGCTCGTATCGGCCAAAAATACCTGTCCAAGTTTTTTTGGGATCGGAAATTAGCCCTGTTGCGTAGTCTTGAGGTTACCTTGTCTGAGTTTGGTTAAGCTTCGTACAGTTTAGAATAAATAGTGGTAGCTGTTGAATCAAGACAAACAGTGATTGAGGTTACCTTGCGATGAAATCGAGTCCGATGGTGTTTGCGAAGGAGGAACAATGAAAAGAGCTATGTGGATTTTGTTACCCGTTGCTATGTTGTTGTCGTCAGTTTCACTTGCCGAGGTGTATGTGATCGCCAAGGAGACCTCCGACAGACAGGTGTCGGGATATCTGGAGAAAAAGGCTGATTACCTTGTCAGCGAACTATCCATTAGCAATGACAAGCGTGATCCTATAGAGCGTTTTCAATATATGGAGCAGGCAAGAAAGGCGCTCCTGTCCAAATTGTCCGGGCGTGTGGACATCGAAGGCAGATTGTTACCGGTGCAGCTGAATATCAACCGCCACAATAAAGTCAGCTCGTTGTTCTATGACTCAACCATCCAATATAGACTGATGACCAAACTGAATCACTTCCAGGGGGATTTTCTGGCCGCATCAAACGCACTGAGAAAATTTGTGGATGCCCTGCCCAAGATCGACGGTACGGAATACAGCCTCTCCCCGGTCAAGCTGGCAATCGCCGGTCCGGAAAAATATCGGCAGGAGTTGCTGGAAGAGATCAAGGGGGACATCGACAGGATAAAGGCGACATTGGGCAAGAATAGTGTCATCAAGGTCAGCGGCCTGGAGCGACCGGTAATAGCCGAGCAGATGGAGGAGGCCAATGTGGCGGTCTTTATTAACTACACCATTGACATGGAGATCGGCAAGGAGTGACCCACACCGGCCTGGGTACTTCACATCCGGGCGCCAATTTATGTTCGGCGGTTATTGGCGCCAATCCCACTGGAGAACCGATGGCGAACACATGCCATTCGCCCCGAAAATTGGATCGTGTAATAAGACGTAATTGGGCGTTATGGCACATCCTGTTAATTTTCTGCTACGACGGAATGGTTGTCGGGTTAAGGACGAGTCCCTTCACGAACCCAAGGTAAGTTTGCTTTGTGGTTTCTATCCGATCGCTGGTAAACTTGACCGCCGCAAGGTGGCCACCAGCCATATAGGGTTAGAGTTAAACTAACGAATGGTGTGATATGGCGCTTTTGGAAAATAAATATACGGGAAAACGTTTGTTACTCAGGTCCAGCCATGTGTTTGGTCGCCGGCAGGACATAGTAGACACCTGTCTTTCCAGCCCTGATATCTCGCAGATGCACGCTTCTTTGCGTTATGATGGCGCGCGCTGGGTTATTGTTGATCACAGTAAAAATGGCACCTGGCTTAATGGCTCATTATTGCCAACGGGTGTACCCCGTGAATTGACGCTCAACAGCGAAATCCGCTTTGGCGTCGAACACACCCAGTCCTGGCAGGTGTTGGATTTGGCCAGGCCGGTCGCCAGCCTGTTGCCCTTGCAACCGGTAGGTGACCCCATTGCACTGGAAGGTGTCCATGTTCTGCCGGATGAGGACAATCCGGATCAGACCTTGTTTGCCACGGGGCAGGGCCACTGGCTATGCGAGTCGCGCAACGGGGTTCGTACACTGATGGATGGCGATATCTTGGAGAGCGACGGGCGCAGTTGGCAGTTTTTCATGCCCGGTGACTATCAGCTGACCCGCGACGCGGGGCTGCGCCGGGAGTTGACTGACCAGGATCTGGTGTTTGTCTTTCGGGTCAGCCTCGATGAGGAACATGTCGCAGTCAAAGTCCTGATCCGTGACAATTGGTTTGACTTGTCTGAACGGGCACATCATTATCTGTTACTGACGCTGGCCCGGAGGCGTTTGCAGGAACAGAATCTGGGCTACGATGAAGCTTCGCAGGGTTGGTTGGAGCTGGACGAACTGTCACGTATGCTGGGGCAGGATCCCACGCATATCAACATTCAGATCTATCGCATACGTAAACAGTTGCAGCAATTGGCTGGCGATGTTCCGGCATTGAGTCAGGTCGTGGAACGGCGGGCAGGCGGAATGCGCTTCGGTTTCAGTCGTTTTCGTATTGTTCGTGGTTCAACTCTGGAAGGTGAGACACTGGCGCCTGGCCAGCTCGAGGAACTGACTACGTAACGACTTTACCGGCGAAGCATTTAATAATAAACAATAGCGGGCGTATGCGGCCCGGGCGACGATGAGGTTGACGTTATGTCTGGATCAGGGGAGCAGTTCCGGGAACTGGTCGGTGAGATTTCCGGTTATCGTATCGTGGAACCGCTGGGCTACGGCGGATTCAGCACGGTTTTCAAGGCAACTCAGATAAGCACCGGTCAGGATGTGGCGGTCAAGGTTTTGCAACTGCCGTCCACCCTGGACGAGGCGGCCCGCCGGCGCAAGGTCGAGCGCTTTCAGAGGGAAACCCAGCTCTGTGCGCAACTAAACCATCCACATATCGTGCGCCTGCTTGACAAAGGCGTCGACCGTGACGATAAGCTGTTTGCCGTATTCGAATATGTCCCCGGTGAAACACTGGAACAGTTGATAAAACGCAATGGACCTTTGTCGGCGGTGCGCGCCGGCGAATTGATGTCACAGGTATTGGATGCCCTGGCCTGTGCCCATGGCAACGGTATCGTCCACCGCGATTTGAAACCGCAGAATATCATGGTCACCACGACCGGCGTGCGCAGCCATGCCAAGGTGCTGGACTTTGGAATCGGTACCATTCTGGCCGATCGACATCAACTGGGGGTCAGCAACCTCACCATGACGCGTGAAACCCTGGGAACGCCCTCTTATAGTGCGCCGGAACAACTACGCGGTGAACCCACTACGCTTAAATCCGATATCTATGCCTGGGGTCTCTCCTTTTTGGAGTGTCTGACAGGGCGGCCGGTCATTCAGGGGGATACACTGGCGCAGATCTATCACAAGCAGTTAAGTCCTAACCCGATTCCACTGCCGCCTGGGTTGGCCGCACACCCGGTTGCCAGGTTGTTACACAAGGTTTTGTGCAAGGATCCGCAAGAACGTGCTGATGATGTAACTACCTTGTTTAACGAATTCTCCACGTTGGATCTCTCGACACTGGTAGGTTCGTTGAGTCACAACATGGGTAACAATGATGCCGGTGCCGGGGTTGGTTACACCCGAACACGTACCATGATTGCAGAGAATCCTGTCCAGGTGCTGGATAATCAACGGCGTCAATTGACTGTGATGTGTTGTTCTCTGGTGGTGGCGGCGGAGCAGGGGGCTGCTATTGATCTTGAAGCCCTTGATGCCATCCAGAGTGACCAGATGCAGTTAAGTGCGCAAACCGCTACCCGATACGGCGGCCATGTCAGTGGCACAATGGGTGAGCAGCTGATGATCTTTTTTGGTTACCCCTATGTCTCCGACAACGATGCGCGACGCGCTGCTCGTACAGCATTGGAACTGTCGACGCAAATCAGTCGACGCAGTTCGCTGTTGCAAAAACAACAGGGTTTTCGTCTTGAATTGCGAATTGGCCTGCATACCGGCCCGGTATTGATTCGGCGCAACAATACACCTACCGGTCCGGCCGCCAATGTTGCTTTGCGTCTGGTCGGTATGGCACAAGCCGGCGAGATCTTGGTCAGTGATACCACGCGCCAGTTGCTGCGCCTGCATATCGAATTTGATCAGAGTAATTTGCGTATCAAGGATGGTGCAAACGTCGAGCATATCGTCTATCAAATGGTGGGTGAGCGCCACTCAGAGGCCTTGTCCTTTTTTCGCGACGGCGGTGGTGGTCAGGAGTTTATCGGCCGCGATGAGGAAATGAACCAATTGTTGGCGGCTGCCGAAATGTCGCGCAGGGGTAAGGGGCAGGTATTGTTGTTGCAGGGCGAGCCGGGTATAGGAAAATCGCGTCTGGCCTTTGAATTCCGACAGCGTCATTTGCAGCAGGGTGGGGTAAGCCACGACAGCCGTTGCCTGCCAGAACACCGCAATAATTCTCTGTATCCCTTTCTTGAATTTTTACGCAATCTGCTCAACTGGCGTGATGGTACCGATCAGACAGAGGTGGTTGGAAAGCTGGAAAGCATATTAAGTGGTTGTGGCAGCCGTCTTGAATGGACCATGCCAATATTTTGTTCATGGCTGTCTTTGTCCTTGCGCGAGCGTTTTGAGGTGTTGACGTTGTCGCCGGACCGGCAAAAACAGATTCTGATTGAATCTGTTAGCAGGCTTATCGTCTACCTTGCACGTAGGGAACCCTTGTTGTTTATCATCGAGGATATCCACTGGATAGATCCGACCAGTCTTGATCTACTGACGCAACTCATCAACGATGTGCAAGGTAGTGCGATTGCGATTTTGTTGACGGCACGTCAGGAGTTTCCCAATCCTTGGCCTGAAGAAAAGGTCCAGCATCTAAGTGTGGCCAATCTCTCCAATGATGATACTGAGGTGATGGTGCATAATATCCTCGGCGGTCGACCCGTAAGCGCACATACACTGCAAAGTATTGTCGAGCGAGTCGACGGTATCCCGCTGTTTATCGAGGAGGTGACGCGCATGCTGCTCGACCGGCAACTGCTTCACGAGGTGGACGGCGTGTTTACGCTGGTCGATGAGCTGGCGGGCAAATCGATTCCCATCACATTGCAGGATTCATTGAACAGTCGGCTTGAGCGCCTGGGGGCGGCCGCGGAAACCGCACAGATGGCAGCGGCAATAGGTCGCGAGTTCGACTATGCACTGCTGGCATCTATCTCACTGCGCGATGAGTCACTGTTGCAGGCTGACCTGGACAGTCTGCAAGGGGCCGATCTGATCTATCGAGTGCGTAATGTGCACGGCGAGAGTTTTATCTTTCGCCATGCGCTGATCCGCGATGCCGCCTATGCCGGTGTTCCTGAGTCACGTTTGCGTTGGCTGCATACACGTATTGGTGAGCGTCTGGAGGCGGAGTTTCCCGCACGCATTGAGGCTGCACCGCAGATTGTTGCTCACCATTTCGATTTGGGTGGACAACATGATAAGGCACATGACTATTGGTTGCGTGCAGGACACAAGGCCTTGCGTGAGTCGGCCTACGATGAATCAGGTGCCCATCTGCGTCGTGGTTTGACGAGTTTGATGAACCTGCCCGACGGGGAGGAGCGAGACAATAGCCAATTGGATCTGCTCAATGCCTTGGGTGCCTCGTTAATTAACAAATATGGTTATGGAAATTCCGAAGTGGTGGCCACGTTTGCCAAGGCGGATGATTTGTTGAAAAAGAATACCGCGACCCCAGAACGCCAGTTCATGACACGCTGGGGATTATTTGTCTACAACCATATTAAGCCCGCGCTTGCCAATGCGGCGCAGATGGGTGAAGAGCTGTTCGCTCAGGCCAAGCTTCAGGAGAATCGCGTTTTTACATTGGGTGCTCACTCTGCATTGTGCCGTACCTATATCTGTATGGCGAAACATGAGCAGGCGATCTGGCATGGTGAGGCCTGCGAACGGTTTTATGATGCCAATGTGGACGCGGGTAGTATCGTCAATTTCGGTGATGACCCGCTGGTTATTACCCGCTCGTTTATGGCCTTGTCACTCTTGTTGACTGGACGCGTGGATGAAGCGGTCGCGTGTCATGACAGGGCGTTGGCCCATGCCCGCCACCTGGGGCTACCAAGCGCCATCGCGCCTATGCTGGGTCAGTCCGCCTGGGTGCACTTGGTGCGCGGGACTCAGGACCTGCCGGATAGTCCCGATCTGCAGATTGCCGCAGACTATGCCAGCCAGGCGATATCCATGTCGGCTGAGTATGGGCTGCCCTTGTGGCAAAGCTACGGACAGGTGTTACTCGCCATCGTGCATATCCTACGTGGTGAAGGTACCGATCTGGACGCCGTGCGCGCTGGCATGAATATGTGGCAATGGGCTGGTGCCGGTCTTGGACGAGGTTGGCAGTTTGCCTATCTGGCAGATGGTTTGCGCATGCAAGGCGATATCGCCGGTGCGCTCGAAGTTTACACACAAGCATTGCAGCATATGGAAGAGAGCCAGGAGTATTTCTTTCAAGCCGAGTTGCATCGATTTAGGGCGCGGCTCTACCTGCCCGGTTTCAGCGCAACGCCCGATCCGGACAAGGCCGAACAGGAGTTGCGCACAGCATTGGCTATTGCCAGGAGCCAGCAGGAGACCTTGTTTGAGGTGCGAGCGGCCAGTGACCTTTTCCAGTTGTGTAGTGATCAAGGGCGTTCCGATGAGGTGTTGCCAGATTTGGCGCAGGCCTACGCACGTTGGCAAGAAATTGGTCAGGGTGGAGGGCTTAAATCCATGTTGGCGATTAAAACGGTATTGGAGGCACACAGTGATGTCGTTGTCGATGAGGTGTAAAGGAGTTTACCTGCGTGGGTTAGCGATTTTTGGGGTTGCAGTATTGTGTGTCTTTCCGGTGCACGCACAGCAGAGTACTGTAAACGACCTCGATGTCCTGTGCGCCGTCCCCGATGATGTCAAAAAGCCTGACGGTTATGACCCGGTCAAAAAAGGCTGCAGTTTGCGTGATACCCTGGGTAGCGAACAAGCCCGCGAGATCGATCAGCTTTATTGGGAGTTTGTCTGGCGTCAGTTTGAGTTGTTGACAAAAAATACCCGTATGCCGGCCTGGAGCAGCTGGCGTCAATTGGATACGGATGTACTTATGGGGTGTACCAACCCCGATAGCCGGCAACTGCAACCGTTTATGGTGCCGGTGTGGATGCAAACACCGGATCAACGCCCTTCGGCAAGTCATGTGCAGATCCCCCAGGAAGACAATCCCATATGGGACCAAAACGGCAACAAGGTCTTGTATGAGGTACGCGTTAACAGCGCTGCCAGCAATCACCTCAAGAATAGCCAACAAGACCTGCTGGGTGATATCGGCGATCAGGTAAAGGCGACCTGTTTGTCAAAGGTGCATAACCAGACCTGGAGTTTTTACACGGGTAGTAAACCCGGCCCTATTCATCTGAAGTTGGCCTGGAAACGACTCGCCGGCAGTGATAAACGCAAACGCTTTATCATCCATCCTGAGAATCATAACTACGGTTTGGTTGCCGTCCATATGACATTTAAACTCAATACCACAGCCGATTTCTGGTTGTGGACCAGTTTCAGTCATGTTGACAATGTCGATGGGCCTGCCCCTTTGTTCAACAACCCTAAATGCAATGAGCAGGATTGCCCGGTGAATGTCTGCCCGGCAGAGGTCGATGGCGTGCGCCGGACTCAAATAAAGAGAACAAAACCTTTGTCTGATGAATTAATCGCCTTTAACAAAAAATATTGGAACGGTTTGGGTAAATCTTCGGTGTTACGGAATTACCAGCTGTTGGGCGTGCAACGACCCTTCCGCGCCTATGAGCCGCAGGATCGCGGTCAGGCCAGGCCGGTGATCTTTTCCAGTGAGATTATTGAATGGGATCGCCAGGAGACCAGTTGTATTGGCTGTCATGCCCGCTCTGTGGTCTGGTCAGGTGTTTCGGAGCAGGTCGATGGCGCAAAAATGTGTCAGTGGCTTACCGATTCTCAGTGCGATTACCAGATTTCGGCCTGTAGTCAGTCAGGTAGCGGGCGGTGTATGAAGAGAGGCGCGGCCTGTGCGGATGATGCACCTGTGGAGATTCCTGTGTCGCGTGTCTGGAGGTCGGTAGCGTTTCCTGGGACCAGTGGCACTATTACCGATCTGTTGCCGAGTGGTGACATGTTCTGGCAGTACATGGAAGCTGGTGAAACGGAGTCCAAGATGTTTGACGATAACCAATAAGAGAGGAGTATGTAATGACTACAACTACTATGAAGCCGGTGAGCACGCGTGAAAAAACTTATAATGTACTTGCATTGCTTTATCGCGTATATGTGCTTGAAGAGGCCTCGGTCATGGGGGAGGAGGGGGTCGATAATTACCTTAAGGAGTTTGGCCCAACTGTACCGTCCATTGTCTACGATGTGATCAATCGTATTTCCAATGGTGATACGCCTGCTGATAGCGATCTGGATGCTTTCGGTGCGGAGATGTTAAAACAACTAAAAGATAACCGCGTTTACTGGTAACCTCACTGTGCACCGCAGCGCGCTCAGTCTGGTGGATTATATGCGGGAAAAGGTGCCGGCAGATTTGCTGGAGCCGGGCTTTCACGATGCCGTATTTTCTTTGATTGAGCCGCTGTCGCGTGCAGTGTCTTCTTTTTATTATGAATGTCGTTTGGGTGATAGTCATAGTCCTAATGCCGATATGTTGATATCGTTTGCTGCTGACAGGAGCGAACGTTTACAGAAAATACTCAACGACGGCATGGCTACAGCCGGTTTGAACGGGTTGAGGAATTTTGTTCAGCGTTGGTGTAGTAACGGTGATACGCTGAATAGCCATGTTTCCGCGCTGTGGCTCGAGTTTGATCGGGTGGCGGATCGAACCGTGTATGATCGTCCTTCACCTAGTGTCTGCCTGGTTCCCGATTATCACAATAGAGACGATATATTGTCGGACAATGGGCGTGATGTATACGACTTAATAATGGATGCGCTACAGGCTCTGCAGGTTGGTGACGAACGTCTGGCGCTACTGTCCAAAACAATAGAGTCTATTGTGACTGTTCTTCCGCGACAGGCGCGCGTGATTCACCTTTCGCACATGGATGGAAGGGAACGGGCAAATTGTAAGCTCTATTGTTTGATACCACGTCACGAGTTTTTGCCCTTTCTGAGTGCGGCCGGTTGGGGCGGCCCTTTGGATGAACTGGAGCTACTGTTGTGCGCCTATTGTTCAGACCATCGGGTTGGTGGGCAACTATACGTCGATATCACCGTCGATGATTTTCATATACCTGGCGGTGGGCGGTTGGGGTTGACCTTTACGCCACAACACCTGCTCCATAGTGAAGAGCGCGATCCGGCGCGTGTCGATTTGTTGCAGGATTTATTTGCCGCAGGTTTGTGTACAGAGAATTGGTTGCGAACTTTATTAAAGTGGCCGTCTCGGGAGCGTATATTGTGGCAAGAAAGTCGTTG
>DKAX01000221.1 GCA_002450975.1 Proteobacteria bacterium UBA6915 | reverse complement strand
TGCTGTTCAATCATGGCTATAGCCTGAGCAACCTTGGCACCATCGACATTAACGCCGTGTTTAGCAGTAGCTACGACACAATGCTTGTCCAGAAAGGTAAATCTACCGAACTCCAATTCCAATGTATTTACAGACATACAGACCACAAATCCTCGTGTGTTCCCCTACACCAAGCGCGAAACGCCTGTGCAGCCCGTTTATGAGAATTATGCAGGATTAATTATGCAAATAAACCGGGAAAATATAATGGAAAACACACGTTACGGTGTGCACACCGCAGTAAAGGCAGATACAGGAATTCAACACAACCGACGCCCAATAATACCGGTTGTGTTGACAAGATTTTCCGTTTAGCTAGGCGTCTATTCGATGGGAACAAAGATCTCCGTGCGCAGGTTTTCCGGTTTGGTGCGGCGCGGATCGCGGTTCAAATAGACCTCAAAAGGCGGTTCATCACGCAACTTCACGTCACCGGCAAGCACCCAACCGGCAAAGGCCTTTTGATAGCTTTCATTGATGGTGTCATGCGGGCCTTCGTGGAGAAACACCGCATACTTGCCGCCGGCAATCTTCTGAATGGCAACCTCGCCTGTAGGGCGGGCATCCCCGGAAAAGGTGATGCAGGCATCGTAGCGTAGCTTGTCCTCTTCAGTAATTCCGGGATTATCACGTGGAATACCAATCATCTCGGTCTCTTTGCCCATCAGCCGGTTGCCATAGGCGAATGGCATCAAGACGCCCCAGGCCGCCTCCGCCGCCTTACCGTAGGGGCCCGTCTTGCGTACATAGAAAACTTTTTTTCTTTGGATGTTTCTGATCTCAGGTGTCATGGTAACGCCCTCCAAGTGGATGAACTGCCGCTGTTGCGCCAACAATTCCGTGTGGTTAAGTTTGCGAAATTCCCTGGGCGAGAGATCAAAACGCTGTTTGAAGGCCTTACCAAAGGCGGCGGGTGTCTCGTATCCCGCCGCCAGCGCAATCTCCGTCACATCATCATCGGAAAACAGCAGTCGATTGGCTGCCTGCTCCACCTTGGTCCGGCGAACATAGCTGTTCAAGGTCTCGCCGGTATAGGCGGTAAAGATGCGATGAAAGTGAAACGGTGACAGACAGGCCACAGCTGCCAACTCCTCCAGCTTCATAGCCTGGTCCAGGTGCTGCTCGATATACAGAAACACCTGATTTATCTTCTTCTGGTAATCCCTCATAGCCTGATATCCTGCCCGGTTTTGATTTACAAGCCAATAGTAGAGGACCGGGCCAACCACAACTATTCCGATCTTGCGGATATGCTGACCTACAGGCTACTAGCGATATTGACACCATCGCGGCATACGGGCATAGACCACGGGTACTCGCGAACATACAGATCGCTTTCTGGTACGCAAGCCGTTTTCCGGGTATTATTTACCCGTTCCTTTTGGTGACAGTTTGAAAATTCAAACCGTATTTAACAGTATTTGCAGCATCCCGGCAGTATGAACCGCATACAGAAAAGCACATTACTCATTCTCCTCAGCTTGCCCCTTTTCACCCTGGTCCGGCTGGCCCTGCTGATAATCTACTACCCGCAATTCCAAGGACTCTCCCTGTGGGATATGCTGGCGGCCTTCATCCACGGCCTGTTGTTCGACGCGTCCATCGTCATTCTGCTCTCAGCCCCACTGCTGCTGCTGCTCAACTTCCCCTTGCGCTGGCTGGATGCGAAACTCTGGTTTAACAGCCTGGCCTGGTTGTGGTTCGGGGTGGTCGTGGCCATGGTCTTTTTCCTGTTTGCCGACCTGATCTATTTCGGCGAGGTCAGCCGCCACGTGGCCAACGAGGTGACGGCCATGGGCAATGACTACATGCTGGTTATACAACTTATCCCTATTTATGCGGTGCACACCTTGCTGTTCCTGATCGTGGCGATCGTACTCGGCCTGGTATGGCGACGGGTTCTGCGTCTGCCGGTCAAGGCCATGCGCCTGTCCGTTGTCCAATACCTGGCGTTTGTCTTTGTGCTCACTGCGGTGGCACGCGGCGGCTTTGGACTGAAACCCATCGGAATCGTCAATGCCTATGACCGCGGCAGCGCGGAATACGGCAATCTGGTGCTTAACGGTGTGTTCAACGCAGTCCATGCCAGTCGCAAGAACAGCCGTGGTGATGAACACCGCTTCTATAAAAAAGAGGAGGCACGGAAAACCGCGCTGGAACATCGACAGGTACTGGACGCGGAATATCCCTTCGTACAGCAGATTCCCGACCGGGGCAACGGCAGTAAGAAATTCAACATCGTCTTCCTGTTGCTTGAGGGTGTGAGCTATAAATACATCGACGCCCTGGCCGGTAACGGATTCGGCGTTACCCCCAACCTGGATAACATCGCCAATAACGGCATTAGCTTCAGTCAATTCTATTCCACCGGACAACGCAGCATCGAAGGTATCCAGGCTGTGTTCTCAGGGATACCGGTCATCCTCGGCGTGCCCTGGATTGGCATGGGCCTGGAGGCGACCAATTTTTCCCGCATCGGCACCATAGCCGACCGACATAACTATCAAACCCTGTTTGTCCAGGCAGGACTTCGTAACTCGTATCGCCTGGACGCTGTATCCCGCGCCCTGGGTTTCACGCAGTACTACGGCATGGAAGATACCAAACGCATTCTCGACTACCCCGACAAAGAACCGCCGTTGTTTGGATGGGACTATGAGACCATGATGCTGTTCAAGGAAAAAATCGACAACCTGCGTCAGCCATTCCTGGCCTTTGTGTATACTGGTTCGACCCATGCACCTTATCCCCGGTTGCCAGAGCGCTTCATCAAACACCCCGACTCGCGCAAGGATGAAAGCGGATTCCTGAATACGCTTTATTACTCCGACTGGGCTATAGGCGAATTGCTCAAGGCTGCCAAACAGGGCGGCTGGTTCGACAACACTGTTTTCATTATTACCGCCGACCATCCGGTAGGTAAATATAAAAGCAGCTATTTTCCCGACCTGTTTCATGTCCCGTTGATTATCTACGCGCCGAAGATATTTCCCGCGCAAAGAATTGATCGTGTCGCCTCCCACCTCGACCTGTTACCCACTTTGATGGAACTGCTGGGATTCCCCGATCGTTTCGCCGCCTTCGGACAATCGGTGTTCTCACCCGGTGACGGTTATGCCATGGTAACGCGCGGTAAGCAGGCAATAGCCCTGATCAATGATCAAGCCTATCTGTCTCACAGTCTGAAAAAGCGGGTAGACAACGGAACCCTGGATGGTAAACCCTTGAATACCGACTACGCCAACCAAATGGAAAGGAAACTGCTCAGCCTGGATCAAATCAGCTATGAACTGATACAAGCCAACAAATGGTTACCCATAGAGTAGGCAATCTGGACAATCGACATACCGCAGAGTCTGGCGCCGCTGATCATTGGCGCCAACTTTGTGCGCCTCATTCAACCCCTTCGATATTCCATAGGCTGGAATCCGATACCGTCCCTCTCGTCAGCAGGACCGGACTCGACAAAGCCGAAGCGTTTGTAAACGGGTACGGCATAGAGTGATGATCTCAGTGTCACCCTATCCGCCGGACAGTATTGCAGGGCATTCTGCCACAAAGCTCGCCCGAAACCCTTGCCCTGCTCAGCCTGCGCCACGAACAGATGATACAGATGGCTTTTATCCTTCATCGATATATATCCGACGGTCTCTCCATCCACTACACCGATCAGATTGAGATAGGCATCGCTGGAAAAGCGACGGGCAAACTCCGCTTCCGCCAGAGTCTCCTGAAACCAATGGGGCAAATTGGAAGTATCACCGGTGATATAAAATCCAGCCAAAGATTCAACCAGTTTCTGTACTGCGTAAACATCTTGTAGAGTAGCTTTACGGATATGCATTTTTATTGGACCCTTTTAATTACTACAGCCAGGCAACTGACCGATGACAACCGACTAGTTCCCGGGCCAGATCAGTTCGACCCGTATCCCACTGGGATCGTAACGCATCATATGTTTCGCCGGTCCGGACCCAAGCATTTCCGGAGCGAATTCCACAGGAACGTCGTTTGTCTTCATGGTCTCGTGGAGCATATTCAATTCCAGCTCAGAGCCCACTTTTAGCGCAATATGATGCAAACCAACGTTGCGGTTTTTATCGAACATTACGACTGGCTGCTGTTTTACCGACCAGAGGGTAATCATGGTATGTCCGTCGCTAAAAAATATGGCCGGATAGTCCTCACGCCGTTTGACCTCATGCCAACCGAGTACCTTGGTAAAAAATGCCGCACTCTCTTCGAGCCTGGACACTGTAAGACCGACATGGTGCACGCCAGTGGTTTTCGGCATACTCTACCTCTCTCTATTTTATGGTTATAGCCATCAGCACAATCAAACCAAACCGTTTTGTCGATCTGATTCGGTGGCTAAACACTTATAGCGGTCTCTGAAGGAGTGATCAAGTTTAACTTGTTGTATATATGACAATTTAAGCGCCACCTATTCTATTTATTCCCTTCTACAAGGGTTCAGAAAACTTCTCACTGGTCGATAAAAGACTGTGAATTTTCAACAGCTAACGTACTAATAAGATCAACTTCATAGCGGCTGCAGTTTGGCCAGAGTATGATGAAAAACAAAATCACGCAGTATTTGCTTTCGCTCAGGGGCTGTCACCTCATTTTTATCGCTTGTGCGATATCTGAGATCCTGACGCTGTTTTTTCTCATATCGCACTGCAATTATTCTACTTCGACATACCCTATGACATAAAAAGGATCACCTATACAGTTGGCGCATTCTACGCCTTTATCGTTGCCTTTTTTGTTGTTGGACTGATTTTGTTGATAAAGAATCTGTTCAAAAAGGAAATTCAAAAGAGCAAGTCTAAAACAGAGAACGCCAACCGGGAAATGGCGAAAATCAACGGTCAATTACAAAGCGCCAATCATGATTTAAAAATAGACCATGACATTGCCATGCAAAGCAAACAACGAATAATACCGGTATACCAATTTGTTGGCTGGATGAGGATGATTCCGCACTGCCCACTGCGCAAGCTTCATCAACCAAAATACAGTCGCACTAGGTTTCAGACACACCGGTTCTTTTGGTCATAGACACCCGGTAATCTGCACGCCCCAGGCAAATTCGCATCCAGGCCGGGATCGAAACCTGACCCCGAGTGACTCGCCTTTATTTAAGTTAAAATCTATATCCCAGCTGATCTTGGCCGGCGTCGTCGCATTCTGATCCATCAGAAGTGATTTCAAAGTATCCACTTGAGTACTATCATAGCCGGCATGACTGACAAGCTGAATCTCACACTCCTGCACAAGCAATATTTCCCCAATGGCACGTCGCAACAAACCATCTGGTCTCGACAAGAGTCTCTGCCAGACAACTTCCTTTTTATCATCCTGTGGGTATCCGCCACATTTACTTTCCTCGGTTTCCCCGGCACGCAGTGCAATACTAACCGCTTGTTGGTTAAACCAACTTCCTGGACTACACGATACCAGTCGATAACTACCCAGTTTGATCGATAGTGAAGCCGGCGCTGACATCAGCTTGGCCTGAAAGTCCGCCATCGCATTCGCGGAAACAGTGTTTTGCAACCATGACGACACAATAGGAATCCGTAGCCAATGTTCTGGCTCTAAAATCAGCTGTTGCGACAAGCCACCTGGCCCATCGAAACCGATGTTTACTGGGCTTGATGGCTTGTTCACAACAACCGAGTCGCGAAAATTGTAGGGAAAAAGAACCGATTCCGAATCCAAACCATCTCCAATTGGTATTAGTGATGAATTGTAGAAATCAGTCTGGGCACGTGCTATGGATGCATAGGGTAACGACATCATATAGGCTATACCGCGTTGCACCGTCACTGCATCCACATCGTCATCCAATGTCCATTGAGTAAACCGCCCGATAGCCGTATCACCTTTCTCCATCGGATTGGCTGCACACCAGCGTAACCAACGCGGATAGTAAAAGCGCAGGAGTTCCCGCAGAGCATCGCCTTCGCAGGCAGGCAAAAGAGTCTCGACCAATTCACCATACGCGCGGGCTCGACTCATACGCGCGGGTGAAAGGTAGTCGACCTCAGCAGCAATAACAGGCGCACTATCCGCAAGCCACAGGAGTAGATTGCTGTTCAACTCCTGAGCAGGTAAGGTACCAATCAACAGCTGAAACCTCTCCTTGTCCAGCGCCAAAGTATCAACCAGACCTCTACGCCAAACCTGCAGAAAATCCCCCTTTTTCTCCAGATCAAAATCCTTGAATAGATTGACGCCATTAGCCTGCATACTAGCCTCCATTAATTGTTAGACCGCATTCTAGTGCCCTCGTCGACTACACCCTTCGTGCGATACTTGAACTATCAGTAATACCGTGTATTTAGTCAGATGAGTCAAACTCTGACCATTACCGTCTATTACCAGTAATTACACACGAGACAGATAATGAAGGGGAATTAAACTACAACGGAGAAGCAAATCTAGCAGTTTTGAGTCTTTGCCGTTCGAAATCCTATCCGATAATTAACACACAACAGCCGAAGTTGTTTCGTCAGTATACGACACAAACGTCATGGGCGGCTCAACAGACCAGCCGCTCGAGCACTAAAACCCAGATAGGCCTTGGCCTC
>DKAX01000119.1 GCA_002450975.1 Proteobacteria bacterium UBA6915 | reverse complement strand
GCTATCTCGGTGACCGAGCGCGCCCGTTTCATCGGTCGGGTGCGCAACCTGGCCCGCGCCGTGGCCCAGGCTTACTACGACAGCCGCGAAGCCCTGGGCTTCCCCATGGTGCAGGGAGGTGCGCGATGACCGACAAGCGTGACCTGCTGATCGAGATCGGCACCGAGGAGCTGCCACCAACGGCCCTCAAGCGCCTGTCCGATGCCTTTACCCAGGGTGTTGAACAAGGTCTGAAAAAGTCTGATTTAACCTATGGTGCCATCAAACCTTACGCCTCGCCCCGCCGCCTGGCGGTGCTTGTGGAGAGTTTATCCGCCGCCCAGGCCGACAAAGAAGTGGAACGCCGTGGCCCGGCCCTGACCGCCGCCTATGACGATGACGGTAATGTCACCCCGGCGGCACAAGGCTTCGCCAAGTCCTGCGGCGTGGCGGTGGAGGATCTGGAAAAGCTGGAGAGCGACAAGGGCGCCTGGCTGGTCTATCGCAGCAAGCAGTTGGGTCAGCCGACAGCGCAGTTGATTCCGGCCATCGTCAACGAGTCCCTGGACAAGCTCCCCATCCCCAAGCGCATGCGTTGGGGTGCGCTGAAGAGTCAGTTCGTGCGCCCGGTACATTGGGTGATTCTGTTGTTCGGTGATCAGGTGATCGAGACTGAGATCATGTCGGTGCAGGCGGGTCGTACCACACGCGGACATCGCTTCCACAAACCCGACGCCTTGTATATCGGTGAGCCTCAGGCCTATGCGCCTTTGCTGGAGACCGAGGGACGGGTGATCGCCAACTTTGCCGACCGTAAAGAGGCGGTGCGCGCCCAGGTGTTGGAGGCAGCGGCCGGACTCAAGGGCCAGCCGGTGATCGATGACGCCCTGCTGGAAGAGGTAACCGGCATGGTTGAATGGCCGGTGGCTGTGGTCGGTCGTTTTGAGGAGCGTTTTTTGAGTGTTCCCAAAGAGGCGCTGATCTCCACCATGAAAAAGAACCAGAAATATTTCCACCTCATCGATGACAAGGGCGGTCTGCTGCCCTACTTCATCACCATCGCCAACGTCGACAGTCGCGATATGGCCGTGGTGCAGGCTGGCAACGAACGTGTAGTTCGACCACGCCTGGCCGATGCCGCCTTTTTCTGGGACCAGGACCGAAAAGGCCGCCTGTCTGACCATCTGGAACGCCTTAAATCGGTGGTTTTCCAGGCCAAGCTGGGCTCTGTATATGATAAATCCCTGCGTGTTTCCCATCTGGCGGGCATCATCGCCAAGGCCATGGGCGCCAACACCCAGGAAGCAGAACGTGCCGGTCTGCTCAGCAAGTGTGACCTGATGAGTGAGATGGTGGGTGAATTCCCCGAGTTGCAAGGCATTATGGGGCGTTACTATGCCCAACACGATGGTGAGCCACTGGCCGTAGCCGAAGCCCTGGATGAACAATACATGCCGCGCTTTGCCGGCGATGCCTTGCCCGGTGGCGCCATCGGCCAGGCGGTGGCCATCGCGGAGAAGCTGGATACCTTGATCGGTGTGTTCGGTATCGGCCAGATCCCCACTGGTGATAAAGATCCCTTTGCACTGCGCCGCGCCGCCCTGGGTGCACTGCGTATCCTGATCGAACAAGGATTGTCCCTGGACCTGCTGGTGTTGCTGGCGGAGGCCTACAACGGCTACAAAGGAACCCTGAAAGATCCCCAGGTGGTGGAACAGGTGTTCACCTTTATGATGGATCGTCTACGCGCCTATTACGCCGATTCCGGCCTTTTGCCTGATACCTTTGAGGCGGTGCTGGCGCGCAAGCCCAGCCAGCCTTACGACTTCCATCGTCGGGTGGAGGCGGTGGATGCCTTCCGCGCCCTGCCTGAGGCGCAGAGTCTGGCCGCTGCCAACAAGCGTATTTCCAATATTTTGAAGAAGGAAGGTGCTGAAAACATGAGCGGCGAGGTTAAGGCCGGCCTGTTGAAAGAACCATCAGAGAACAAACTGGCGGACCTGGTAACCGATCTGGAGAAAAAGCTGGCGCCGGTGTTTGCCAAACGCGACTACCAGACCGCCATGAAATCCCTGGCCGGCCTGCGCGCCTCGGTGGATGACTTCTTTGATCACGTGATGGTAAATGTCGACGATGCCGCCGTGCGCGAAAACCGCCTGGTATTGTTGAACCGCCTGCGTGCCCTATTCCTTGAGATCGCAGACTTGTCACAGTTGCAGGGATAAACATGGTCAATCGAGACTCCTACGATGCCATGCTCGCGGCCGTTCAGGCCTTCCATGACAAGCATGACTTTAAAAATACCGGCGGCGAGGAGTTGACCTATCGCATAGCCCTGATGACCGAGGAGTTGGGTGAAATCGCCGAGGCGGTGACCAAGGGCAAATCCCGCGAGGTGCTGGCGGAAGAGGTGGCCGATTTGTTTATCCTGTTGTTCGGCACCGCCATCGCCGCCGATTTTGACCTGAAGCAGGCCTTCTGGGAAAAGATGGAGAAGATCATGCAGCGGGAGTCACGCATGGTGAATGGCCGCATTCGCGTCTCCGAGTTTCGGGATTCCTGATGGCGGCATCTCCGCTGATCATCCTGGACCGGGATGGGGTCATCAACGAAGACTCCGACGACTATATCAAATCGGAACAGGAATTCGTCTTTATCCCCGGCAGCCTGGAGGCTATTGCCCGCCTGCACCAGGCCGGTTATCGCATTGCCGTGGCTACCAACCAGTCGGGTCTGGCGCGCGGCTATTTCGATATGGATACCCTAAACAGCATGCATAACAAGTTGCATCAGGCGCTGGCCCAGTTGGGTGGCCGGGTGGATGCCATCTTCTTCTGTCCTCACGGACCGGACGATCACTGCAACTGCCGCAAGCCAAAGCCCGGCCTGTATCTGGAGATCGGCAAGCGTTTCGATTATGACCTGAGCGGTGTGCCGGTGGTGGGGGACTCGCTGCGCGATCTGGAGGCGGCGCGTACAGTGGGTGCCCGACCCTATCTGGTGCGTACCGGCAAGGGGGAGCGCACCATAGCCAAGGGCAAGGGGCTGGATCATGTGCCGATATTTGATAATCTGGCGGCAGTGGTGGAAGACATTCTTCAGGAAGCGACAGGTTAAAACATGCAATTTATTCGTTCTCTGCTCTTTTTTCTCGGCTACTCCATGGCGGCCATACTTATCGGACTGACAACGGTTTTTACCGCGCCTCTGCCCTTTCAATACCGCTTTGCTTATGCCTCCAGTTTTGCCCGCTTTTCCATCTGGTGGCTGAAAGTCACCTGTAAACTGAGTTTCGAGGTGGAAGGCAGGGAGAACATTCCCCCTAATAGTAATGGGCTGATTTTCTGCAAGCACCAGTCCGCCTGGGAGACCCTGGTTTTACAGCAGGTTTTCCCTCCTCAGACCTGGCTATTGAAACGCGAACTGTTGTTTATACCTTTTTTTGGTTGGGGACTGGCTATGATGCGGCCGGTGGCCATAGATCGCAGTCAGGGCACCAAGTCACTGCGCCAGCTGGTGGATGTCGGTACCCAGCGGCTGAAGCAGGGGGTATGGCTGGTGATTTTTCCCGAGGGGACGCGTGTGGCTCCCGGCGCCAAAGGCCAATACCACATTGGCGGTGCAAAACTGGCCGAACACAGTCGTTTTCCGGTAATTCCTGTTGCCCATAATGCCGGCGAATTCTGGCCAAAGAAGGGCTTTATCAAGAAGCCTGGTGTCATCAAATTGGTAATCGGGCCGGCTATCGATACCATGGGCAAGAAGTCTAAGGAGATCAACGCCCAAACCGAGCAGTGGATCGAGGAGCAGATGACACGCATAACCACGCTAAACAAGCCGGCAAAGGCCTCCGCCTGACAAAAGTGCGCATTTGGACAATAATTCACCTGGCGGGGACACCGATTCTTAGGGAACGTGCTAGAATCCCCTCCCCGTGAAAAGCGTTTAGCGCCCGTAGCT
>DKAX01000100.1 GCA_002450975.1 Proteobacteria bacterium UBA6915 | reverse complement strand
GGTATGGAGGTGACGGCGTCCGTGGAGTTACTGGAGGTGGATGGACGGCGACTGGTGTTTGCCGTTGAGGCCAGTGATAGTGTCGATGTGATAGCCCGCGGTCGCCACGAGCGTGTTGTCATCGACAAAGAGAAATTTGCAACAAAGCTGCAAGCACGTAAACCCGGCGTACGCAAAACGTAGCGCCGGGTTTTCCTTTTTAGCCCTTGGTCATGCGCGTCAAGGTGTTGTCTTTTAATATCCGGTGGTGGTAAACCGCCGCGCCGATATGGGCAATGACTGCCAGCATGAGAATGGTCCCCATGACCTCATGAAACTCCTCGGCGAACTCATGCAGATCCTTGTTTTTGCCTACCAGGGTGGGCATATCAAACAGGCCGAAGAAACTGACGGCGTCGCCATGGGATTGAACCATCAGGGTGCCGGAGAANNCCAAAAGGAAATGATTTATCCGCTTCCTTGGGCAGTTCTGCCAAGTAATCACCAACGAAATATCCTGTGATAATGATCAGGGCCATGACCCAATGGATCAGGCGCAGCGGCAGGGAATAGGTGGCGGCAGTTTTGATTTTCATGGAGTCACTCCTTGAGGATTCCTGGTGGTTCGTCGATTCGATTGTCGTCTGTGCAGACAGGTAGAGGGATATCGGTATTATTTCTTTAAACATTAGCCATTTGCAAGCGGGAGCAATTATGGCAGATTTACTCAGCAAACTGTTTATATTTATGGGACGCTAAGCGAATGTTAAGAAACGATCTCGAAATAAGACCATTGAACGTGGCGGATATGCCGGCAGTTTTTGACGCTGCTGATACGTGGTGGCAGGGCCGGTCATTATCGCATCTTCTGCAAAGATTCTTTTTCGAACACTTTCAGGATGGTAGTTTTGTTCTGATGCAGGACAATGCATTGATCGGCTTTCTGGTGGGGTTTATGTCTCCGGGCCAGCGGGACAGCGCCTATATTCACATGGTCGGTGTCGATCCGAAGTGGCGTGGACAGGGCCTGGGACGCTTTCTCTATGAGCATTTTTTTCAACTCGCCCTGGCCCATGATCGCACGCGTATTCTGTCGATTACCTCGCCGGTCAATCATAATTCGATTGCCTTTCATCGTCAGATGGGCTTTGCTATCCTGCCCGGAGACAAACAGGTCGATGGCGTCTGGGTAACCAGCGATTACGACGCTAAGGGCGTGGAGCGGGTGCTGTTCTGCAGGCACTTGTCGGCAGAGGTAATTCAGGGAGCATAAATTTACTCAAGGGAGGAGTGATGTATCACGGCGAACGTTTCAACGGTTTCAGTCATTTATTGGGGGCGGTGTTGGCGCTGCCTGCCTTTATCATCCTGGTGGTGTTTGCCTCCCTGCAAGGCGACGCCTATAAGATAGTCAGTTTTTCCATTTATGGCGTTACCCTGTTCCTGCTCTATCTCTTTTCCACTCTCTACCACAGCGTGAGCGGCCCGCGTAAACGCATACTGCAGAAGCTCGACCATATCGCCATTTATTTATTGATCGCGGGTACCTATACGCCATTTACCCTGGTCGGCCTCGGCGGTGCCTGGGGTTGGTCCATGTTTGGCGTGGTGTGGGGCTTGGCTATTGCAGGCATTGTCGTCGACAGTCTGCATCGCAAAGGGGCGCGCGCCGTACAAATGGCCATCTACATCATTATGGGCTGGTGCATCCTGGTCGCCATAGCCCCGCTGGTGCAACGCATGCCCATGGGCGGCCTGATTGGTCTGGTGGGCGGTGGCGTACTGTATAGCGGGGGAATCTTCTTTTACGTCCAGGACGGCCGCCTGCGTCATGCCCACGGTATCTGGCACCTGTTCGTCCTGGGTGGCAGTATCAGTCACTATCTGGCTATTGCCCTGTATCTATTGTAGCGGCGGCGTCAGGACAGGGTGGCGCGAAAGGCGAGATAATCCCGGGCGCATCGGGTGGGTTGTTCATACATGGGCAAGTGGCCGGCCTTGGCCAGTCTGATCAGGCGGGAGTGGGGCAGGGACTGCTGTAACAATTCGCTGGTATGGCCCTCGATGACCCGGTCCTGATTGCCAAAGACTATCAAGGTGGGTGTTTTCAAGTTTTTGATCTTTTCCTCCAGTGAGCAGTGAAACATCTCTTGGAAGATCTTGGCTTCCCGGTCGGCATTATCGATGCGTTCCCTGGCCAGAACAGCCAACAGGGGGGCGGGCAGGACCGGTGGTTTGTACATTCCCAAGGCCATGATCTGCTTATATTCCGCTAACGTGTCTGGGATAAGTGGGTTGCGTTTCGATTGTTCCAGTTTTTTCCTGATATCTACACTTAGCGATTGTCCCGAGAGGGCCGGACTGAATAGCCACAGGCTCAGCACTTCCTGCGGATAGGTCAACGCGTACAAAAGGGCCAGCTGGCCGCCCATGGAGTTACCCCCCAGGTGGAATCGCTTGACTCCCAGGGCTTGCAACAGGGCACGTAATTTTTCCACTTGTTGCCCTGGCGTAAAGTCGTCCTGGCCATTTTGCGTCGATTCCCCAAAGCCGGTGATATCGGGAATGATGAGGTGATAGTGCCTGACCAACTTACCGGCCACGGGTAAGAAATTGTCCTTGTTGCCGCCGAAACCGTGTAGCAATACCAGCGCTTCGCCCTGCCCCCCTTCCAAATACGCAAAGTGTAATCCATCGATCGGTGTCCGCTCTTTGCGGGTCAATCCTGCCTGTTTGCGTGCCATGTGCAGTGCCATTGTCAGGACTTTGGCTGGTGCAAACCAAATGGATGCGTATAACAGCACGACCAGACTGGCCAGAAGGGCTACTGCGGCAGATGTAATGGACATGACGTTTTCCTAAAAAAGATGTGCCGTACAAGCATTGGTTGAATTGAGCATAAGTGAATCAACGGGGGTATGGCTACTGCGATTCTTTTGGATGCGATTTAATCCAGCTGAATAAAAAGGTGTATTCAATGATCAAGTCTTGTGATCGGGGTTCGATAACTGTCTCTAATGGCCCCATGTTTGGTGATGCAGGTCAGAAATCCGAGTGTCAAAAGAAGGATTTTTTATGCGAATTTGGAGAAAGACCACCTATTTGTGGCTCCCGTTGGTAGCGCTGATTTCTTTGTGTATACCGGTGGAGCTGGCCGCCGCGCCAAGTGCAGTGATGCAGCGCACCACAGTGCCTACGCCACAAATTAATGTGCAGGTATTGAAAAAGCATGTGTTGGATGAGGCAGATAAGGGTGGTTTGATGGTGATGGGGCAGTCAATATCCAGTGAAATGTTCGAGGCTACTCAGGTCTCGTACGTTTACGGCATGGATTCGGAGCTGCTGGAGATAGCTGTGGTCTGTCGCTTTTACGAGCCGATGAAACTGGTGGATTATGATGGTTTGGTGGCAGATGCCTTTACCGTATCACTGGATGCCCTGGGTTACGTGCAGGCAGTCAAGCTCAGTATTACCCAGGCAAGCGTTGCAAACTAAGCTTGTCAGGCAAGGTAAACAGGGCGCTTGGGCTAATTGTTGTTACGCCGATACCTTGGCTTGTGCCTCTGCCTGCAAATCCTGCGAATAGGTTTTGACCACGTTGTAAATCCCTTTCACTCCCATCAACAGTACTGCCTGCTCGATGGTATCCACTCCGCTGAGAAAATTCTTCTGCATTTTCATATAGTGCATGATGTTGTCACTCAGCTCACTGTCCCTGGCCAGTACACGCACGATATCCTTGGTCGAACAGAATTTGTTTTGAGATAAATGTTCGATGGATTTACACACGATCTGTAATTCCGGCAACAAGTCTGTGGCAGGGATTGGATTGGGGGTGCCAGCCTTCGGAGTCCGGGGTTGGAAGTAGATTTTTTTAGTAATAGTGTTCATGGTCAGCTCCTGTTTGTCTGTGGGAAAATATTCCCAAATACAACTTCATTAACGGAGCCAGGGCTAAGCAGTTGAAATATTTCGTCAATTCCTGTGAAACATTTCACGGTTTTTTCGGGTTGTGGCGAGTGGGTCACAGTGAGATTGTGCGCGGGGCAGGATTTGAAAGCCGGCCTTCCCTGGCCGGTGGGCGGGTAATCAATCCATTTTCATGATCTTGACGATGGCAACGGGGCCGCGCCAATCGTGACTGGCGGCGTCCAGATAACCTTCCATGCCCTGGTTATGGATGCCGGCATGGATAGAGACAAACCCCTCGGCGCCGTCGGTGTTGCGCATATGGGGATTACCGCAAGGAGGACCCGGGATGTGGGCGCAGGATTCGCTGTTGGCCTCGGAACCGGCGTCATAGGTCAGGGCGTGACGCATCATCATGCGATCCTTGGGTGAGACGTTATGCACGGAATAGAAGGCATCGTTGGTGCTGGCCAGCATACCGGCCAGGGAAATCTGGTCGCGTTTGCGTGCCTGAATCATGACCGTGGTACTTTGGCCGGGCAGGAGCAAGCCGCCTTGAGCCTGGGCATAGACCATGGGATTGGCAGCCAGGGCATCGGACAGGGGCTGGGTATTGCCGTCTTCGGCGAGGGCGGCCAGTTCTGCTGAGGCCGCTGCGCCGACGCTGAACAGGCTGAAGTCACTATCGTGGGCGATTACCAGCGCCGGGGTCATTACCTGGCCGTGGGTGGCGTTGGTGATAGTGACCGAATAGGTACTCACTCCGCTGGCGTTAGCGTTAACACTGAACAGGGCGGCACTCGTCAGGCACAGGGCGCCCAATTGTTGATAAAGTTTCTTCATGAAATTCTCCTCTAGTGTTGTTGTACAGGGGAGAGTTTGGCCGCTTGGTCTCACGGGGCGGTCACGAAGAAGTCACATTTGTATCACAGCCAAATAAGGGTTGCCTCGCGGGGGCGGTATGGGCAGGCAGGGTAAAGGAAAATGTACTGCCCAGGCCTGTGCGTGACACTACTTTGATGGCGCTGTCATGCAGGTCGAGTATGCGTTTGACAATGGCCAGCCCCAGGCCGGAGCCGGGGATGTCACTCTTGCAGCGATGGTCGCCTCGATAGAAGCGGTCGAAGATGAACGGTTGTGCGTTTTCCGGAATGCCATCGCCGGTATCGCTGACCTCGGTGACGACGCTTCCTTCCGTATCGTAGAGTCGGACCTGGATGGCACCTTGCCCGGGGGTATATTTGATGGCATTGTCGATCAGGTTTTCCATGACTTTTTCCATCATGGCGATATCGGCCGAGACATAATGCAGGCGGGTATCGACGGCGACATTTAATTGAATCTGTTTCTCTTCCGCCTTCAACCGATATTTTTGCACCACATCAAAGATCAGCTCCGCCAGGGGCAGGCACTCCCGTTGTACACGCGCCGGTTGCGCGTTGAGAATGGCCAATTCGAATAACTCACTGATCAGGGTATTGAGGCGTTCACCGTGGCGCAGGGCAACTTGAATATAGTTTTGGCAGGATTCGGGCAGCAGGTTTTGACACTTGATGGCGAGGGTTTCCAGATAGCCCTGCATGGAGGCCAACGGTGTACGCAGATCGTGTGACACATTGGCAACCAGTTCGCGATGGCTGGCATCGGCCAGTTTGAGCTGGCTGATCTGGTGATGAATTTGCGCCGACATGGCGTTGATGGCGCGTGCGAGATGGTCGATCTCATCATGTCCGGGTGAATGGACAAACTGTGGTGGATTGTCGCCGGTCAGGTCACCGGCCTTAAGGGTGTGCACGTGCTGCGCCAGTCGTTGAAGACGGCGGGTCAACAGGCGAACCAGGAGCACGGCCACCAGCAGGGTCAGGGCCATGATGGCCGTGATCATGACCACGGTGATGCGCAGGATATAGCTGTTGGCGAGCATGGCGCGTATGGAGTCGTAGGCCTCGCCGCCCAATACTATATAGAGATACCCTTCCAGGTTTTGATCATTGTATATGGGGGCGGCAGTGAATACCTTGAGTCGTTCCGGGTGGCGCGGGTCGTCACCTTGTATGGGCAGAGGAGACTTGCCGGCGATAAAGCGTTGTAGTGGTTCGATATCGACCTGGTGACGCTTGATGTGATCTTCCGGTGCCGAATAGGCGAGCAACTGACCGGACTTGTCCAGCAGATAGACCTCAATGCTGGGATTGACCACCATCAAGGTATCGAAGATTGATTTCAGCGCCGCTTGATTGATGGTGTCGCCGCTGAGGAGTCTCTCCTTGTGGACCAGGTTTTCAGCCAGGGAGAAATGCAGCTTCTGATTCAACTCCTGCAAATAGTTTTTGGCAAAACCGGGCAGCAAGAGTAACAGCCCCAGGGTAAACGCCAGCAGCAGACCGGCGAACACCAGAATCAGTTTACTGCCGAGACGGATCTTCATCTTCACAGGCTCGCCGCACGGTTGTGAACGGTGGCTTCGCGGAACTTGTATCCTACACCCCAAACGGTAAGCAGATACTCCGGCGCAGAAGGATCGCGTTCGATCTTGTTGCGCAGGCGATTGATATGTGAGTTGACGGTGTGTTCATAGCCGGCATAACTGTAACCCCATACCTGGTCTAACAACTGCGTGCGCGAGAAGACTTGTCCGGGGCTCTCCATAAAGAAGCGCAGCAGGTCAAATTCGCGTGTGGTCAGGGGGATGGTCTTGTCTTGAATGGTGACCCGATGGCGTTGTGGTTCCAGGATGATGTCGTGGCAGCACAGCGGCTGATCGGCGGCGGGTTTGCTGGATAACACCTCCACCCGGCGGAACAAGGCCTTGACCCGCGCCATCAGCTCGAGAATGCTAAAGGGCTTGCTGAGATAGTCATCGGCGCCGATCTCCAGCCCTAACACCCGATCCGCCTCCGAGGAGCGTGAGGTCAGCATCAGTACCGGCGTGTGGATCTTTTGCCGGCGCAACTGACGGCAAAGTTCCAGACCACTGAGTCCCGGTAACATCAGATCGAGGATAATCAGGTCAAACTGCCCGTGAATGGCCAGTTCCAGCCCCTGACGGCCATCGGCGCTGATGCGCGTGTCGCACGGCAGGTCTTGCAGATTGATGGCCACCAGTTCGGCGATGTCCTGGTTGTCTTCGACAATCAATACTTTTTTGGTCACAACTACGTACTCCATTATCTCTGCGGGTACGATTGTGCGCCCCGGATATCACAGAATTATCACGGGCTGAGACGCATTGTTATGCCGGGTGTTACAAATAGACGGTTATTTACTGTAGGAGTGGGCGTGACAGATATGGCCGTAGTCCAATATGACCTGACCGAAATCGGGTGCCGTGTTCTTAGGGCTTTCAGGCAGCAATTCCAGGTTTTCCAGGGTCCTGTCCAGCTCACGGGCGAGAGTTACGGTCAGACGGCGCTGTACTGCCTCCAGGCGTTCGGGTGATTGCACATTGAAATCCTGGATGTTGATATTGAGTTGCGGGTCCAGGTGTTCGAAGGCGACGATACCAAGACTGCCAAGGTGACGACGCGCATAGACATCGATAACAGCGATATTGGCGATCAGGTAGGTCCAGCTATTGCCCGGGCGAACATATTGTCCGAAACGGTCGAGGATATAGTCGGTAGGGCAGATAGGATCCGTGACCCGCTGTGGGAATATGACCAACAGGAGTTGCGCGCGGAAGTTGGTGCCCACGTTGACCAATTTTTCCACATACTTTGGCGCGATTTTGCTACGCCATTCGTCAGCCATTTGACCGTCAAAACCATCCAGGTACTGTTTTTGCGACATGGGAATCAGGGTAGTGCGGAATACGCCTTGATCGGCAATGCGTTTCACCAGGTATTCGCCAATGGCCTGATCGACGTGCCACTGGGGGAGCTCCGTGGCGAGAGTGCGGGCATTTTCAGTACCCTGATCGATCTGGACCAGATTGGCCTCGTTGCCCATGACTGAGACGATCCCCACGATGGAGCCTGGTGCGTACAAGTCAGGCTTGAACAGGGTTGGACCGCAGGCCACTGTTGATAGAATAAAAACGGGAATTATCAATATATTGCGGAACATTCGGCGCCTTATACCTTCCTGGGCGAAACGAAAGACAAATAGTATGTCATCAGTGTGGATTGAACAAGTCGCTGGTACGCTTTGAGATGCTTTGGCCCGCTCCCCCGGTTCGTAGGTAGATGTACGCATTGCCCCCCCTGTCTGACCTGTCAATACTTTGATAGGCAAGACAAATCGGAGGACTAAGTTATGACCATGGCCTTAACTTTGAAGCAGACCCTGGAGTCCAATCATATTGACTACGACCTCAGTGCGCATGGCTATACAGACAGTGCCTTGATGACCGCTCAGGTGGCCCACATCTCTGGCGACAAAGTGGCCAAGAGTGTGGTGTTGACCGATGAACAGGGTTATATGCTGGCGATTGTGCCTGCCAGCCATCGAATAGACTTCAAGGCATTGGGGGAGCAAACCGGCCGTTATATGCATCTGGCAACGGAGTTGGAGATAGGCGCTTTGTTCAGTGATTGTCAGTTGGGTTCCATACCGCCGGTTGGTATAGCCTATGGTATCGACACCATTGTTGATGACACGCTGGACGACGCGGACGAAGTCTTCTTCGAATCCGGCGATCATCGACGCCTGGTGCATGTGCAAGGCAAGGATTTTCGCAAGTTGTTGGCAGGATATCGCCACGGGCACATCAGTCAACATCTGTAAGTAAAGCGTGTTGCCTGTCTGGACACTGTATGGCAAAAACAGGGAAGCTGCGTCTATTTAACTTTTTTTTAGATTTAATCTGTGTATCCTGGGCGGAGTTCAATTATTGGTTTCCGGGATGCGCAGTTCGTTATATGTTCAGGTAGCCAGGCGGCTGATTATCGTTGTCTCTTTGTCAGCGCTGCTGATCGGAGTGCTGGTCTATTATTGGGAGATGCATCAGGTCGACAGGGAGGTGTTGCGCCTGGCACTGATCGAGTCGCGTGTTATCAACGAACATCATGCCGATCGTATCCTCACGATGGATTCCACTTTATATGACACGCTGGCGCCGCTGGTGGAGGCCATGGTGGCGGATCAATTCCTGTTGGTGGACATCTACGATCTGAATGGCGCCCATATTGCCACCGCCGAACGTCCGGGGGACAAGTCTGTCAGGGCCTTGATCGAGCCGCGCCAACACCGTTTTCCCCTGGATGGCAGTCTGCATTTTCAACGTTTCCGCCTACAACAGCGCCTGTTTATCCAGGTCTTGTTACCCCTGCGGGGTACACGCGGCGAGATGGCCGGTTATATCGAGGGGGTCTATGAGGTCGAGGCACTGACGCGTGATCGTCTGATCGGACAGGTTTGGCACAGCGTCGCTCTGGTCTTTGCTGTCAGCGTCATTCTGGCCCTGGCCTTTTATCCCGTGGTGATCAATTTCAACCGGCGCTTGCACCGCTATTCCCGCGATCTGCTCGATTCCAATGTCCAGTTGATGCAGGTGTTGGGAAACGCGGTGGCGGCACGGGACGATGTCACCAACAGCCACAACTACCGCGTTACCCTCAGCGCCATCCGTCTGGCGCAGAGCGTGGGGCTGGAGAAGGATCAAATCCGTGACCTGATTGCCGGGGCCTTTCTGCACGATGTGGGCAAGATTGGTGTCCCCGACGCCGTTTTGCGCAAACCAGGCAGCCTGGATGCCGATGAGATAAGTCAGATGCGGCGCCATGTCGATCTGGGGTTGGCCATCATCGATCAGTCCAGCTGGCTGGCCGGCGCCAAGGATGTGATCGAGTGCCACCATGAGCGTTTCGACGGCAGCGGTTATCCCCAGGGGCTGCGTGGTGAACAGATCCCGGTAACGGCACGCATCTTTGCCGTGGTCGACGTGTTCGACGCCCTGATTACCCGTCGCCCCTACAAACAGGCCATGTCCTTCGATCAGACCATGGCGCAACTGGCCGCGGGTCGCGGCAGCCACTTCGACCCGCGGATACTCGACCTCTTTACCCGCATCGCAGAATCGCTTTACCACGAATACCAGCAGGCAGATCTGGCCGATCTGGAACAGACCCTGGCGGCCTCCATCAGGCAATATTTTGTCGTGCGTGTTTAGAGGAGGGCTGCATCGCCAGCGCCCTGCCAAGGGGGCTACCAAGGGTGGTATGATAGGCGTCGTTTTCGGGTTCCAAACAATTCAAAGAAGAATCTTCCGTTATGACCATCGATGCCAAAGTTGTGCAGCGCATAGAGACGCTGCGCGAGCAAATCAACCACCACAACTATTTATATTACGTGCTGGACGCGCCGGAGATCCCCGACGCTGAATATGACCGGTTACTGCGCGAATTGCAGGGGCTGGAGCAACAGCATCCACAACTGATCACCCTCGACTCCCCCACCCAAAGGGTGGGCGCCGAGCCCGTCAAGGCCTTTGGCGAGGTGCGCCATGTCGTGCCCATGCTCTCCCTGAACAATGCCTTTTCCGATGAGGAGATGGCCGATTTTGACCGGCGGGTGCGCGAGCGCCTGGAACGGGAACAGGGGCCGGTCAGCTATGTGGCCGAGCCCAAACTGGACGGTCTGGCCATCAGTCTGCGCTACGAGGAGGGGGTGCTGGTGCAGGCGGCCACCCGCGGTGATGGTTCCACCGGCGAGAATGTCACCCAGAACGTGCGCACCATCGAGTCGGTGCCTTTGCGTTTGCGTGGCGCCGATTATCCCAAGGTGCTGGAGGTGCGTGGCGAGGTCTATATGCCGAAGGCCGGATTTGAAAAACTCAACCAGCGTCAGCAGGAAGCCGGGGAGAAGACCTTTGCCAATCCGCGCAATGCCGCCGCCGGCAGCCTGCGTCAGCTCGATCCGCGTATCACTGCGCAACGTCCCTTGAGCCTGTTCTGTTATGGCGTCGGTGAGGTGAGCGGTGGGCGGGTTCCGGCGACCCAGGGCGAACTTTTGGTCCGCCTGCGCGACTGGGGGCTGCGTGTGTGTCCCGAGATCCGCATAGTCAAAGGTCTGGAGGCCTGTCTGGGGTATTACCGGGATCTGGGGGCACGCCGCGATGGGCTGCCTTACGAGATCGACGGCGTGGTCTTCAAGGTCGACAATTTTGCCGAACAGGGTGCACTGGGTTTTGTCGCCCGCGCCCCCCGTTGGGCGGTGGCCTTCAAGTTTCCCGCCCACGAAGAGATGACCGAGGTGGAGAAGATCGAGATTCAGGTGGGCCGCACTGGCGCCCTGACCCCGGTGGCTCGCCTCAAGCCCGTCTATGTGGGTGGTGTCACGGTGACCAATGCCACCTTGCACAATCGCGATGAGATCGAACGCCTGGATGTCCGCAAGGGCGACACTGTAATCGTGCGTCGTGCCGGCGATGTTATTCCGCAGGTAGTTAGCGTGGTAGTGTCCAAGCGTCCTGCGGGCGCAGAGAAATTCAAATATCCGGATAAGTGTCCCGAGTGTGGCTCCGAGGCCTTTACCGCCGAGGGGGAGGCGGTGACACGTTGTACCGGCGGCCTGTTTTGCCCCGCGCAGCGTAAAGAGGCGATAAAACACTTCGCCGCGCGCCGTGCCATGGATATCGACGGTCTGGGCGACAAGCTGGTGGAGCAACTGGTGGACGCCGGTTTGATCGAGGATGTGGCTGATCTCTATACTTTGCAGTTTCACCAACTGGCCAGTTTGGAGCGCATGGGCGACAAGTCGGCACAGAATTTATTGGAGGCCCTGGAGAAGAGCAAGCAGACCACGCTGGCGCGCTTTCTCTATGCCCTGGGTATCCGCGAGGTGGGTGAGGCCACCGCCCAGACCCTGGCAGACTATTTTGGCGACCTCAAGGCCCTGGTGCAGGCCGACGAGGAGGCCTTGCAACAGGTGCCCGATGTCGGTCCGGTGGTGGCACAGCATATTCAACATTTCTTTCTACAGCCCCACAACCGCGAGGTGATAGAGAAACTCCTGGCATGCGGTATCCAATGGCCGGCGGTGCAGGCCCTGCCGCGTGAGCAACAGACATTGGCGGGCAAGACCTTTGTCCTGACAGGTACCTTGAGTCAGATGTCGCGCGACGAGGCCAAGCAGCGTTTACAGGCCCTGGGTGCCAAGGNNCTGACCAAGGCACAGGAGCTGGGTGTACCGGTACTCGATGAAGAGGCGTTGTTGAAACTACTCGATGCCTAATTTCTTGATGCGGTAGCGCAGGGAACGGAAGGTGATGCCCAGTTGTTGCGCCGCAGCGGTCTTGTTATAGCGTGAGCGCTCCAGGGCGTTGTTGATGATGTCCCGTTCGACAGTTGCCATGAAGTCATCCAGGGGGACGCGGGCGGCAGCGCCGATGATACGGTGTTTGAGTTCATCACTGACCTTGGCACTTGCCGAGCTGTTGTCGGTGAGTATGGGTTGTTCGTTGTTTGGCACCAAATGGCGATTGCCGCCATTGGCGATACTCAAGTCGCCTGGTTCAATACGGCGGCCCTCACACAAGGCGATCGCCCCCTCCAGTATATTTTCCAATTCGCGCACATTGCCNNCGGTAAAACAGATCCTCGCGGAACAGTCCCAGTCTGACCTGGTTGGTCAGGTCTTTGTGGGTTGCACTCAAGATGCGTACATCGATGTGGGTCTCCTGTGCGGCGCCTACCGGACGAATGCGTTTTTCCTGCAGGGCACGCAAAAGTTTCACCTGCATTGCCAGGGGCAGGTCGGCCACCTCGNNTCGAGCAGCGTGTCCGGCAGCGCGCCGCAGTTCACGGCGACGAAGGGCCCGTCGGCAAGTGGGCCTTTCGCGTGGATCATGCGTGCCACCAACTCCTTGCCGGTACCCGATTCGCCTTTGATGTAGACGGGCGCCTGGCTGCGCGCAACCTTGGTGATATTGCCGCGCAGGGAACGCATGGCCGTCGACTCACCGATCAAGGTGTCGCGCATGCGCAGATCCATCTGCGGTTGTCTGTCTATGAGTTTCATGGCCATGTGAATGGCGTTGCGGATAGTATTCGCGTCGAAGGGTTTGCTGATAAAGTCGAATGCGCCCGCCTTTAACGCCTCGATAGCGATCTCCATGGAGCCATAGCCGCTGAACACGGCCGTGGGAATGTCCGGGTGACTTTGTTGTAACTGTTTGATGAATTCAATGCCATTGCCATCGGGCAGGCGTAGATCGGTCAGGCAGATATCGATGGTCTGTTTCTCCAAGATCTGACGAGCCTGGCCAATGTTTGCCGCAGTAACACAATCAAGCCCTTCGCGCGTCAGGGCGATCTTTAGAAGATCCAATATGTCCTGCTCATCGTCGATGACTAAAACTGTCATTGGGCGTAGCTCTGATTCTGTTTTCATGGGTTTACAGGGTTCAAAAGTGACAAATTTGGGCCAAGTGTGACCACTAATGTCGTACTCAGTGGGGAAAACTTTAGGCCGGTAGTTGTCGGCTAGCCGGTTTCGAGAACGGTGACCCGAAGATTGGGGTCGGTAATAAGAATTGAATGGTTGCGCCTATCGCGAGTGAGTTATTCGTGCGGTTGGTTGATGAATGTTCAATAGGAGCGTCATCTGTTTTGCCAGAGTGTGACTCGGGTCCGGCTTCAATGCTTGAGCATAAATTTTTTTCCCGGCTATGATCTCAGGTCAGTAATTATTTGTTTTACCGTATAGCTTGTTTGTTGCGGATTCCTGATGATCAAACGTGGAGGGGCGATGATGATAATGAGAGCTGTGATATTTCAAGCATTGGTAGTTTTGGCGGGTTTGAGCGGTGTGGCCAATGCGGCATTTGATACGCCGAATCTGTATAACCTGACCGGACTTGGTGTTCAGGTCTCCTACGCCACCAGCAGTATCACCGGCGAGGCCCGGTTTTCCTACAGTGATACCCGGCAGACATTGAATTTTGCCGGTAGGGAGATACGGGAATTGGAAACGGAAATTGGCCGTCAGGTCAGCGTGACGATCGAGAGTATTCCTGATCTGCGTACAATAACCTTCACCTTGCTGATTCCCGCCGTCAACCTGCAGGACACTGTAGCGCGGATTCAAACCACGGCGATCTATACCTCGCACGCCACCTCTATCGGTGGTCCTGGTCTGGTAGCGGGGCAGACACAGAGTTACCGCAGCATTAATCTCAGCGGTACCGCCAGTAAGGTCTACTATATTCTGCCGATTTCCGGTATTTCCGGAACTATCCTGTTGTCACCGACCTGTCCCGGCCCCCTTGTCGTTGGTACCGCTTGTGTGGCGCCCTTTGCCGGTGCGACAGTGGTTATTCTGGATGCCAACGGAAATATCGTGGCTCGCACCGCGGCTGATCGAGCGGGGGTGTTCAGTATCAATGTTGCACCCGGCGACTATATCGTGCAGGTGCCGGTGAATACGCTATTACCCCGTTGTCCCAATACCAAAGTGAATGTTCCAGTCAATGGTTACGCCGCTATGGAAATTGTTTGCGATACCGGACTGCGTTAGGTGTTTTTCATGAACGGGGTGTAACCTACCAGGGTTACACCCCGTTTTTTTTAGTCAACAAATTCTAGTGTGACGGATTTGCGTTTATTGTCTTGTTTAAGACAATATTAATTTGTTGCAGGTTGCGATCCTGTCTCTTAATGCGCAAGCATAGTTTAAGGATGGTGTGATTGATTCTAAAAGCGATTAATTCAATCTTATTTACCGTTAGTCGAAACTTAAATATTTTCATTTTTCAGCTTGTTTTAAAGATACAAAATGCATACGTATTGGTATGTCGTGTTTGATGTGTCACTTTTGTTTGGGTGATAAAGGTAAAGATTACAACGAGTTATTAAGTTGTTATTTGTGTTTGTTTCTTACTGATTCAGTTTGTGTTTGTTTAAATCCCCTTAAGAACTCTTGACGTGTCATTTTTCCCTGCATTGACGGTTTAATTTTGCAAATGAAATACTTCTTTCCCAGGAAGGTTCTTGTTGGAAACGAGAGAAGCGGTCTTCCATTCTTGGAAACGACAAAGCAATAAAACAAAAAGTGTTAAGGAGGGAAGTCCTATGCGACATAGACAAAGTGTCGGAGTAAGTCGTTTGCGGCGGAAGGCTGCGGTGGCTACGGTCACCGCAGCTTGTACGTTTATGCATTTGTCCAGTGCCTTTGCCGTGCCTGTACCAGGCGGTACCCTGGACCCCACCCTGGTGCCCAAGTATGTCACGCCCTTGGTCATTCCACCGGTAATGAATAATTCCGGTGTTACCAATGACTATGACATTGCGGTGCGTCAGTTCAGTCAGCAGATCCTGCCCGGCGGTATCTGGAACACCGTCAACGGTCGTGCTGACGCCTATCCGCCGACTAAGGTATGGAGTTACGGACCGGTCAACGATCCGATGCCAGACTCCACCGCTTTAGGCGGTGCTGCGGGTGTGGCCCCTGCGCCAAACTCGCAGTTCAACTATCCGGCCTATACGGTGGAGAACACCGCGCATACCACCACGACCGTGGATTGGTATAACGACCTGGTTGTTGATCCGCTGGCCTGTAAGGCGAGTGCCACCCCCGCCACCGATCCGGCGTGTAACTTTCTGCCGCATCTGGTGACCGTGGATCGCGCCCTGCATTGGGCCAATCCGGAGCAACTGCCCTGTACCAATCCGGCCAAGACCAAAGATTGTCGCCCTGCGTTGAGCAATGGCGCTATCCTGGCCACGCCGTATAACGGTCCGGTGCCGATCATTACTCACGTACACGGTGCACATGTTGGACCGGAGAGTGATGGTTATCCGGAGGCGTGGTGGCTGCCAAATGCCAACAACATTCCCTTGGGTTACTCGACGAATGGTAGCCTGGTGAATCAGTATGGCGCGGTCACCAATGATCCGGCCCGTCCGGGTGTGGGTAGCTTCACCTATCCTAACACCCAGCCTTCCACCACCTTGTGGTATCACGACCATACCTTGGGTATGACCCGCAGTAACGTTTATGCAGGTCCGGCCGGTTTTTGGTTGATTCGTGACAACACTGCCGTTGGTGGTGAAAGCGGTTTGGTCAGTGGTGTGTTGCCCGGTCCTGCTCCGGTAGCGGGTGAAGACCTGAACACCACCAACCTGGCCGGTCGCGGTAAGTACCGTGAAATCCCCATCGTGGTACAGGATCGTTCCTTCAATATCGACGGTTCACTGTTCTATCCAGCCAACCGCGCCTTCTTCGAAGGTCTGGGTGATGGACAGCTAGCCGGTACCACCGCCAACAATACCGCTGGTTTGGGCATCAATACCATCGGTTCTGTTGATCCGTTGACCGGTTTGCCTTTGCCTTCTGATATTGCGACTGCATGGAATCCTGAGGCGTTCTTCAACGTCATGGTGGTTAACGGTGTCTCCTGGCCGAAGCTGGATGTTGCGCAGGCACAGTACCGTTTCCGCATGTTGAACGGTTGTAACTCGCGTTTCCTGAACCTGTCCATGTTCGTGGTCGATCCTGTCACCAATCTGGTTACAACTCAGGAAGTGCCGTTCTATCAGATCGGCGCGGAACAGAGTTTGATGCCTAATGTGGTCAAGATCGAGACTGGTGTCCGCACCGTATTGCCAGGCGACGGTACTGCCGGGGTTGCTCAGCCTGCGGCGGCAGCCGAGACCGCGTTGTTGATGGGTCTGGCAGAGCGTGCCGACGTAATCGTGGATTTTAGCGGTCTGGCCGCCGGCACCCGCGTGCGTATGATCAATACCGCACCCGATGCGCCTTTCGGTGGATTCCCCGATATCCCAGCCGATCCGGGCACTACCGGTCAGGTCATGGAGTTCGTGGTTGATGCCAACCTGAACGGCTTGAGCCCCACTGATCCTACCGGTGCCACTCCGGCCACTGCACCGCAGAATCTGGTGTTGAGTCTGCCTGACGCTGCCGATCCGGCCAATGGTCCTCTGCAGGCCACGGCACGTGACATGGCTTTGTTGGAAGAGGAATCCATCCTCATCTGCGCCAAGGTTGCTCCGAACGGCAAGATTCAACAGGAACCCAATGCGACACCCGATCCTGCGAATCCCGGTACCTGTATCAAGGCCAACGGCAAGCTGGCCAAGTCGGTACCGTTTGCGCCCAAGGCAGCTGTGTTGGGACAGGGCGGTGCGTCCATTGCCCCTACCGCGACCTTGTGGTCCGATCCCATTGTGACCAATCCGCCGGTCAATGCGACCGAGACCTGGGAACTGTGGAACTGGACAGTGGATGCGCATCCTATCCATCTGCACTTGGTCAAGTTCAAGGTGAAGGAGCGAGAGGCATTTGATCCCATTACCGGTGTCCTCTCCGGTGCGATCAATGCCCCTGAGGTTACCGAAGCTGGTTGGAAGGATACGGTTATCGCCTATCCCGGTGAGGTTACCCGCTTGAATGCGACCTTCGATCTGGCCGGTCTGTACGTATGGCACTGTCACATCGTTGAGCACGAAGACAACGAAATGATGGTTCCATTCTGCGTCGGTGACAAGGCAAGTTCGCCTGGTTGTAATGTAGTACCCTAAGGTCTGCCCTATGATCTGCAATCGTGCACCCGGCCTGGTCGGCGGGTGCGCACTTCAGATCAGTTGAAATGATCAGGGCCGTCGATGGCGACGGTCCTGACTTTAACAAACAACAGAGTGACATCAAGTTTAGGCTTGGTGCCAATCAATACAGAGGACAAATCATGCGAATCAGTCAAACTCTTAAGGCCGCCCTGTTGACGGCGCCTTTGTGGATAAACGCGCAAGGCCATGCCGCCGATGCGCAGCCATTGAATATGAAAGACGAGGCCACACGTATCAACTACAGCCTGGGTTATCAGATTGGCGGTGATTTCAAGCGTCAGGGCGTAAAGATGGATGCGCAGGCAGTCATCAAAGGCATCGAGGACGCCCTGAGCGGCGGGCAGCCGCAATTATCGCAGCCGGAGATGTTGTCCGTATTGCGTGAATTGAAGAACAAAATAGTCTCCCAACAGCGCGCCATTCAGCGGGAGATGGAGGTGCAAAATCTCGCCCAGGATAAAAAATTCATGGAGGAGAACAAAGACAATGATGGCATCAAGACTACTGCCAGTGGCCTGCAATACAAGATAGTCGAATCTGGCAAGGGCAAGAGCCCCAAGGCCACCGATACCGTTACCGTGAATTATCGCGGCACCCTGATCAACAACCAGGAGTTCGACAGCTCCTTTGAACGCGGTGCACCGGCCAGTTTTGCCCTGAACAGCGTCATTAAAGGCTGGACCGAGGGGCTGCAATTAATCAAAGAGGGTGGCAAGATCCAGCTGTTTATCCCGCCGGAACTGGCCTATAACGATCGCGGCCCGCTGGCCAATCGCTCACTGATCTTTGAGGTCGAATTGCTTTCCATCGCCGAGGCCAAGGCCGATCTGGCTCAGGCCGATGCACAGGTGAAAGAGTAGAGAGGTTGGCTGTGTCGGTGCGTATAGTTTGGGCGTTGTTGTCGTTGTTCTGGCTGGAAACGGGGGGAGCAGCGCCATCTGGTGCCGACACGGCCCTGATCGAGGCGGGGCGGCAGATCTATGAGCAAGGTCTGTTGCCCGATGGTTCACCGTTGCGCGCAAAACGGCCTGAGGGATTTGTTTTGGAAGGGGAGCATGCCGCCTGCACCGTTTGTCATCGACGCAGCGGCATGGGCTCCATCGAGGGGCGTGTGGTGCACACCATTCTGGTGCCGCCCATCGCCGGGCCGGTACTGTTGAAACCGGCGCGCTTTGCCAGCTCTTTTCTTGATCACAGCCACCACTATGTTCCCAACGAGGCCTGGGCGCGCGCCTTGACGCGCCCCGCCTATGATGAGGTGAGTTTTGCCCGCGCATTGAGCCAGGGGGTTGATCCCGCTGGCAAGGCGCTGATATCGCCCATGCCGACCTATCAGCTGGATAAAAAATCTATCCGGGCTTTGATGGCCTATTTGCGTCAACTCAATAGTGCGCCGACGCCGGGTATGACCGATGGCCGCCTGCACGTGGCGACGGTGATAACACCCGACGTCAGCGAGGCGCAGGCCGAGGCGGTGTTGGGCGTGGTACGCGCCTGGGTGCGTGCCATGCGTCCATTAGGTAAACCCATGCAACTCCATGAGTGGCGTCTAAGCGGAGACGAGGCCGATTGGCCACAGCAATTGGCGCTAAAGCAAAAACAGCAACCGGTATTTGCGCTATTGTCCGGCGCGGGTACGACGCGTTGGCAGGCAGTGGCACAGTTTTGCGAAGCCAATGCCTTGCCCTGTCTGCTACCCGCGCTGGAATCGGCGCCGGAAAATGGCGATGGTTTTTACGCCCTCTATTTTTCCCCTGGGGTAAACCTGGAGGCGCGTATGCTGGCGCGTCACCTGCTTGATGAAGGTGATAAAAACGGTGTATCCCAATTGGTACAGGTCTATGCCGATGATACCGGTAGACAGGCCGTGCAACATTTGCGTGCACAGTCGGGTTTGGAAAGTGGCGCAAACAGAGACAGGCGTCTGCCACTGAGCGCGCCGACAACCGCACTGCGTGGTTTGTCTAACGCCGATAGTCTGATGCTTTGGTTACGACCTGCCGAGTTGCAGGATCTGATGCAACAGAGTGAGCCGCCGGCGGTAAAGCGTATCTATCTGTCAGCCATGCTGGCGCCGCCCGAGACGGTCGTCTTGCCGGCGTCCTGGAAACGCAAAGTCGCCTATGTCTCCCTGTTCGATGATATCAGTATCCAAAATGACATCGCCCGCGTGCGTCTGCAGAAATGGCTGCAACAACGTCGTTTGCCGGTACCTGCCGACTTGCGATTACAGGCCGATGCCTATGCCGCCTGTTATCTTTTCAATGCCGCCCTGGGCAAGATACGCGCGCAAGAGCTGCGTCGTCCGGCTGTGCCGGTCAGCGCTGAGCAAGTGCTGGAGATGCTGGAGACCCTGGTGGAGAAGTACAGCGACGGCACCGAACAGGTCAATCCCGACAGCCACGTCGCCTTTTACGGTCGCATGAGTCTGGGCCCGCAACAGCGCATGGCCGTGCGTGGTGGCACTATCCTGCGCTTCGGCGCGCCTAGTTATGATTCCCTGGTGGCCGACGGCGCACGTATCGTCCCCTGAACATCCTCCACACCCTAATTTCTTCACCTGACAGGTAACGCTGTTACCAGTGGTAATGTTCTTCCCGGTTTACTGCGGCTATACTCCCCGGATTATTTTTCGGGGAGTATAGCTATGCGGGTCAAGTCTGTGCTTGGGGCTGCGCTGGTGATGGCGTTGGCAACCGTAGGCGCGTGTATTATACGGGGAGGGGATAAGGTGGATACAAACAAGGTACAAATCGATTTTAAAGAGGTGGACTGGTTTGCCAGCCGTGCCGAGGCGGCCTATCAGAATGATGACGCTATCAGGCAGGCATTCCCCGACACGATACACATCGGTGTTTTGCCCCATATCGACGTAAAATATTTTCTCGAGAGTGACGCCCAAAACCGCCGCCAGATCATCAGCGTGCGCGGCACCAGCAATCTGCAAAACGGACTGCTCGACGCCGAGTATGTTCAGTCCAGGGAGAATGAACTGGGCATCTACGCGCACAAGGGATTCCTGGAATCGACAGACGCCGTCTATAGCGACTTGAAAAAACGCCTGAACAAAGACTATGACACCTATGTCACCGGTCACTCCCTGGGGGCAGCCATCGCGACCTTACTGATGATGCACATGCAGGTGGATGGCTATAAACTGGTCAAGAGCTACAACTTTGGACAGCCCAAGGTCACCAATAGCCAGGGTTTGAAACGCTATGAAAACCTGCCGGTAGTACGCGTCGTCAACGCCGAAGACCCCGTGCCTTTAGTGCCACCCATAACGCTGATAAGTTCAGTGCACGGCGCCTATGAACACCTGGGCGAAGAGATCGTCCTGCTGAAAAAACACTACTTCAGTTTCCTCGACCGGCATGATGCCGAGCNNCGGTCATGAGAAGCTTGATGATCATCGTATGGCCAACTATCGGGCAAGTATCGCTGATAAGTTTAAGCTTGCTATGCAGATTGATTATGGGGAGAGGGAGAGGTATGCGGAGTGAGTGGGGGCGATTTGCGAAGGTTGAATTGAATGCTGTTCCTGGAGGGGGTCTGAACGTTGTTTGCGAAATCATGTAGGGTGGGCAG
>DKAX01000102.1 GCA_002450975.1 Proteobacteria bacterium UBA6915 | reverse complement strand
ATGGCCAAGCAGCGGGAGATATTTCTCGAGGGCGCCGAAGGCCGCGGTGTCGAGCTCGGGCGGGCTGCCCATATCTTCGATCTGATGGAGAAGTTTGCCGGTTACGGATTCAACAAGTCGCACTCGGCCGCGTACGCGCTGCTCGCCTATCAGACCGCCTGGCTCAAGGCCCATTACCCGGCCGCCTTCATGTCGGCGGTGTTGTCGGCGGATATGGATAACACCGACAAGGTCGTCACCTTGATTGATGAGTGCCGCACCATGGGTTTGAACATCCTGCCGCCGGACGTCAACAACAGCCACTATCGCTTCACCGTGCTGGACGACAACAGCGTGGTCTATGGTCTGGGGGCCATCAAAGGGGTGGGCGAGGGTGCCATTGAAGGAATCGTGCAGGAGCGCGAGGCCAAGGGCGTCTTCAAGGATTTGTTTGAGTTCTGCAAACGTATCGACCTGAAAAAGGCCAATCGCCGTGTTCTGGAGGCCTTGATCAAGGCCGGCGCCCTGGACAATCTGGGGGCCAATCGGGCGACTTTGATGTCCTCACTGGAGTCGGCCCTGCAGACGGCGGAGCAACACCTGGCCAACGACAATGCCGGGGTTATGGATATGTTCGGCTTCGAGCCGGCCGGTCAGCCCGACAGCAGCGGCCAATACAATCATGTCGCCGAGTGGGATGAGGAACAACGTCTGTCCGGAGAGAAAGAGACCCTGGGCCTCTATCTGACCGGTCATCCGATCGACCGCTATCTGGGGGAGTTGGAGCAGTTTGTCACCGCACGTATCGATCAGCTGAAGCCTACCGGTAATCAGGCGGTGGTGGTGGCGGGCATGATTGTCGCCATGCGCACCATGAACACCCGGCGTGGCGATCGCATGGCCTTTATCACCCTGGATGACCGCAGTGGCCGTATCGAGCTGGCTGTGTTTGCCGATGTCTTTCAGCATTACCGGGAGTCCCTGGTCAAGGACAAGCTGATTGTCGTCGAGGGCGAGGTCAGTATGGATGACTACTCCGGCGGCTATAAAATGAGCGCACGCAAGATTCACGATATTGAGCGGGCGCGCGACAATTTCGCCCAACGTATTTTACTGCGGGTCGATGGTCGGCGTGTGGGCAATGCCTTTACCGAGAACCTCAAGCGGACCCTGCTACCCTTCCGTGAAGGTCGCTGTCCGGTCACTCTGGCCTATACCGGCAGCGGTGCCCGCGCGGAGATCCGTTTGGGTGAGCAGTGGCAGGTCAGGCCGGCCGATGAACTGGTGCAACGTTTACACGAGTTATTGGGGCCGGAGGGGGTGCGCATCGAGTACAGGGCCTTGCATTGAGGGGGCTCGGGTTTAGAACTCCGCCGGATAATAGCCGTTCTCGACGAGATATTTGGTGAATCGGTCAATTTGCTATACAGTTCACGCCCGTTGAGTCTAAAATAGAAAACAATTCGCAACTTTTTTGATGTAGTTGAATATGAATCCCAATTTCCTCGAATTTGAACAGCCCATAGCTGAGCTAGAGGCCAAGATTGAAGAGCTGCGTTACGTGGGTAACGATAACGAACTGAATATCACCGAAGAGATCACCCGGTTGCAGGCCAAGAGCAAAAGCCTGACCGAGTCGATCTTCGCGGGCCTATCCGCGTGGCAGATTTCCCAGTTGGCCCGCCATCCGCAGCGTCCCTACACTCAGGATTATATTCAGCGCATCTTCACCGAGTTTGAAGAGCTGCATGGCGATCGAGCCTATGCCGATGATGCTGCCATCGTCGGTGGTGTCGCCCGTCTGGAGGGCAAACCGCTGATGGTGATTGGTCATCAGAAAGGGCGCGACACCAAGGAAAAGATTCGGCGTAATTTCGGTATGCCCCGTCCCGAGGGTTATCGCAAGGCCATGCGTTTGATGCAGATGGCCGAACGCTTTAAATTGCCGGTGATCACCTTTATTGATACCCCCGGTGCCTATCCCGGTGTCGGTGCAGAGGAGCGCGGCCAGAGCGAGGCCATCGCCAGAAACCTGCTAGTCATGGCCCAGTTGAAGACCCCGATTTTGTGCACCGTGATCGGTGAGGGTGGCTCTGGTGGCGCCCTGGCCATCGGCGTGGGAGACAAGGTCTCCATGTTGAAATACTCCACTTATTCTGTGATTTCGCCTGAGGGTTGCGCCTCTATCCTGTGGAAGAGCGCCGAAAAAGCCTCTGACGCGGCAGAGGCTATGGGCATAACCGCCACTCGACTCAAGGAGCTGGGATTGGTGGATCGCATCATCAATGAGCCTTTGGGTGGCGCCCATCGGGACTACGATTTGATGGCCCTTAATCTGAAGAATGCCTTGTTGGAGGATCTGGACGATTTTGCCTCCATGCCCATGGATCAGTTGCTGGAACGGCGTTATCAGCGTTTGATGGGCTATGGTAATTTCGTTGAAGCGTCCTGATGCCGTAGCCCTGGTGGCAGCGGCATGGCATTTTCCCCGTTAGCGCTCCTTGAGGTTCTCCATCGGCTACCGCCGGCCCGCCGTTATTGGCTGGGTTTTAGCGGTGGTGTCGATTCCCATGTCTTATTGCATGCCCTGTCCAGGGTGCGTTCCCAGTTGGCGGTTGATGAACTGCTAGCTATCCATATCAACCACGCCTTACAGTCCCAGGCCGATCAATGGCAGGCCCATTGCCAGCAGGTATGTGCCGATTTGGGGGTGACGTTTCACGCCTTTACTGTGGATGCCCACGCTGCAGAGGGCGAAAGTCCCGAGGCGCGGGCTCGTCAGGCGCGTTACCAGGCCTGGCAGACTTTGTTGCAGCCCGGTGATGTTTTAATGACGGGTCATCACCAGGATGATCAGGCGGAGACCCTGTTATTACAACTGCTGCGCGGAGCGGGTAGTGCCGGCTTGTCCGCCATGCCTTTTTATGCCCCTTTGGCGGCGGGGGGGCTCGCACGTCCCTTGTTAAATTTCACCCGCCAAGAACTGGTGGATTATGCCCGGGAGCAGGGCTTGTGCTGGATAGAGGACCCCAGCAATCAGGATGATCGTTTCGCGCGTAATTTTTTACGCAATCAGGTGATGCCTCTTTTACGTCAGCGCTGGCCCAGTGTCAGTGCAACCCTGGCTCGGGCGGCCCAGCTGCAAAGAGAGAGTCAGTCCATAAATGAGGAGCTGGCGCGGTTGGACCTTCAGCCCGCTCAAAGGGCGCAGGATTGCCTGTCGGTCAGTGCCTTGCTGCAGTACAGCGATGAACGTGTACGCAATGTATTACGCCAATGGATACGCCGACGAGGCTTGTCGATGCCTGCACAGGCTATTTTATTGCGCGTGCAGCGGGAGGTTCTGTTGGCGGTATCGGATGCCATGCCAGTGGTTCACTGGCGCGGAGGTGAGATCCGCCGATACCGGGATAACCTTTACCTATCAACGCCTTTGCCTCCCCATGATTCGACTGCCTGTATCGCCTGGCCCGACCCGGAACGGGAGGTGGCTATTGACGGAGTGGGGACCGTGCATTGCCGGGTGTCCACCGGCGGGGGGGTATCGCGCAAGGCCTTGGCCGCAGCGCCTTTGACCATCCGCTTTCGCCAAGGGGGGGAACGTATTCGCATCCAGGGGCGAGAAGGGAGTCATAGCATAAAGAACCTGTTACAGGAGGTGGGTGTTGTCCCTTGGTTACGTGGGCGTATTCCATTGGTTTATTGTGGCGATCATTTAGTCGTCGTCGTCGGCTATTGGATTTCAGCAGAGTTCTGTGCGGCCGCTGATGAGCCTGCCTGGGTCTTCGAAACTACCCCTTAGTTACCGCAGATTTCTTAAGCTTTCCGCTGTATTGTCGTTATAAATGGCATCTATAACGCTTAGAAATAACGAATAGTTTGCGGGTTTTACAACGATGTCTGAGGTGCTGGCCTATTACGGCGCATTTATCGGTCTGGGGGTTTTGTGGCGCTGGCTGACGCCCATGCGCTTGCCTGCGGCCGACCTGCAACGGGCGCTGGTTGGATACGTCCATGGCCTGGTACTGCCGTTCTATTTTTTAGTCATTCTATGGCAAACGCCTCTGACATTGGGCTTGGTGCGCCAGCTGGGGGTATTGGTGCTGGCAACGGTGTCGGTATTCTTGTTGGCCTGGATTTGGCTGAATGGTCAGAAACGCTGGACGCCACAGACTAAAGGGGCGTTGTTGTTGGCGGCCTCCTTTGGCAATGTTGTCTATCTCGGCTTGCCTTTGGCCAATCTGACCGATGTCATCCTGTTGGAAACCACCATCGCCTATGGCGCCCTGGTGATTCTGCCCTTGGCCCTGGTGGCGACTGCCTTGATTGCCTATAGCTACAGCGCCCGTGTTGAGCGCGTTTATCCCATGCGCGATATTCTGTCTGAACCGGTAGTTTGGGGAATAGCTGCCGGATTGATTCTGAACAGTTATGCGGTCGGCATGCCTGTGTGGTTGGGTGAGGCCAGCCATTTCCTGGCGGCAGGGGTGTTGTCCATGATGTTGATCAGTGTGGGTCTGGGGTTACGTTGGGATCCTTTGTGGCGGCGCCTGTTTGTAAAAATTTGGCCCTTGATGGCCTTGCAGTTGGTCATCACGCCAATTCTGATTGGTCTGTACAGTCGATGGTTCTCCGTTAGCGATCACGCCTTGATCGAGAGCATGATGTTTCTCGGGGCCATGCCCAGCATGGTTTTGGGGTTTGTTTTTTGCGAACGTTACTCCCTGGACAAGGCTGCCTACGGACTGGCCTTCGTCGCCACTCATTTGGTCAGTCTGGCCACGCTGCCTCTATGGTATTTGCTGTTATTTTAGGTAAAAAAAAGACCCGATGGGTTTCGGGTCGTAAGGCTGGGAATGGAATTGTGGGTTGGTGGGTCTGTTCGTCAACCCTGGCGGGCCGACGATCTGAAAAGTGTGTCTTCCTATAAGCAACATACCTCTAAATTTGATTGGCCTATAGGCAGTATAGAAAAGTGTTTAACCAGTGCCTGCAAACAAAGGTTACAAGCGCAAGGTGAAGGCTTAACCGATTGAAATTTGGCGGGACACAGGACGCTCATCTGAATTGGGTGACATAAACATTTCCTTGCCTGCATTGAGTAAAAGTGCCTGATTTGCTACTCTTACATCCCGTCGAGCGGTAGTCCGGTCCTGTCTGCATAACCGCCCTTTTATTCCTGTAACGATCTGATAATCATGACAAAGTATGTTTTTATAACCGGCGGGGTGGTGTCCTCCTTAGGAAAAGGCATTGCCTCGGCATCCCTGGCGGCTATCCTCGAAGCACGTAAACTCAAGGTCACCCTGCTTAAACTGGACCCCTACATCAACGTTGATCCGGGCACCATGAGTCCATTTCAGCACGGCGAGGTGTTTGTCACCGAGGATGGCGCAGAGACCGACCTGGACCTGGGGCACTATGAACGTTTCGTGCGTACTACCATGACGCGGCGCAATAATTTCACCACCGGACGTATTTACGAAAACGTCATCCGCAAGGAACGCCGGGGCGAATATCTGGGGGGGACCGTGCAGGTCATTCCCCATATCACCGA
>DKAX01000216.1 GCA_002450975.1 Proteobacteria bacterium UBA6915 | reverse complement strand
TCGGCCTGTTGACGGGATAAATTGCCAGATACCGGCGGCACGACCGTGGGAGTAGGCAAAGGGATGGAAGGCGCTTTCAACGATGGGCAGCAAAGCGATCTCCATGGGCATATTGCGCTTTTCAATCTCCTGTACCAGGTAATAGAGGTAGGGGCTGGCGCGCTCGGCGACCCGGTCGATGTAGTCCTGATTACGCATATACCAGCGCAGGTCTGCCAGCGTACCCGGGTGGTCATAGTCATAAAGGCGGTATCCGGCGCGGATCTTATCCCACAGGTTTTGATATTCACCAGCCACAATCGGCTTGGGTGAGGCTGGGGTACAGAGTCCCTGTGTCTCCGGGTTGCTGATTGTGTTCACACAATCGGTCGCCGGCTGCACGTCCAGTGTGACGATCGTCTGTTCCGGACCGTCAAACAGATTCAGTTGGCGTGGGCGAATGCCATCGAGTTGATCGTCGGCGCTGATATGTGAATAGGGCGCGAAGGACTGATCCTGCTGTGAAAATAGATCAAGTGTAGAGCATCCTGAGAGAGTGGATACCAGGCCCAGACCGTAAAGTAACTTGAGAGTGTTGTCATTATTCAGCATGATTTTTTTACTTCTAAATCCAGTCCTTCAAAAGTAGACATTTTCTACAAGAAAATCAAAAGCTAATGTCCGGTTTCCAGCAATGCAACGCAAAAAGTTGCTATAGCTATCGGCAAACTACCGGGAAAATTGAATTTCCCGGTAAAAACTGATAGTTGCAGTTTCAATCCAGGCTATCCTTCCAACGCCTGACCGTGGCAAAAACATCCGCATCGGAATCCAGTTTTTGTTGCGAAAAGCGTTCCGCCGCAGCGTGAACAATGTTGATATGACTGCGCAAAAAGGGGTTGGTGGCCTTTTCCAGGGAGAGCAGGGCCGGTACCGTACCTTCACCACGGGCATTGGCCGCTGCTGTTTCCTGGTATCGTTGTGAAATCAACGTGTTATCAGGTTCGACAATGCGAGCGAAGCGCAGATTGGCCAGAGTGTACTCATGGGCGCAATATATATAAGAATGATCCGGTAAGGAGGCAAATTTAGTGAGGGAATTATGCATCTGTTCCGGTGTACCTTCGAAGATGCGTCCGCAGCCGGCGGTAAACAGGGCATCACCACAGAACAGGCTATCGTGTCCATAGTAACTGATATGTCCCTTAGTGTGACCAGGGACGTCAAGCACCTGAAACTCAAGTTGGGCATGTGCCAATACAACTTTATCGCCCTCGCCCAGCGGGTGAGTCATGTGTGGGATACGTTCCAGTCGTGGGCCATAAACCGGGACTTGAAAGTGCTGCAGCAGGCCTTCGATACCACCGGTATGGTCGCGGTGGTGGTGGGTGATCAATATGGCCTCGGGTATCAGGGCGTTTTCATGCAAATAATGCAGTACCGGATCTTCGTCGCCTGGGTCGACAATGGCGACATTGGCATTGCCCTTTTGTCGGACAATCCAGATATAATTGTCCTCAAATGCATCCACGGCGGTCACTTCAATCATGGCAAACCTCTTATTAACACCAGTCAAGCCACTGGGGCAGGGCATTGATCATTAGTATACCGATAAAGAAGAGTGGACATGAAGCGTAAATCGATACCGGATTGGCAAATCTCGCTACGGCAGCTGGCAGACTGGTATCGACAAAGCGTGCCTGGTCGTATCCGCCAACGGCAGGAGCAGGAGCTGCTGGATGAGATACTGCCAAACCTGTTCGGTTATCATCTGGTACAGCTGGGTATGCCGTTCGACGAGGATCTGTTATCCGCTAGCCGGATAAGCCATCGGATCGTTTTTGGAGGTGGGCATAGTGCAGGGGAAGAACCGGTTCAGCTTGTAGGCAGACCCGAAGTTCTGCCCTTCGCGACCGACAGTCTGGATGTCATCATCCTGCCCTATACCCTCGAGTTTTGCGCCGATCCGCATCAGGTATTGCGCGAAGTGGATAGAGTTTTGATAGCCGAGGGGCATGCTATCTTTTTTGCAACGAATCCGTTTGGTATTTGGTTGCCCTGGCGTTGGTTCCAGCGCTGGAGAAGACTGGCGCCTTGGAACGCACACTGCCTAGTGCGCTGGCGTTTGTGTGATTGGCTCTCCTTGCTGGGTTATGATGTGACACTCAGCCGGTATTATTTTCATCGCCCGCCAGTCAATCATGACAGGGTAATGGATAAACTGCAAATTATTGAACGTATAGGACGGCGCTTCTGGCCTGTATTGGCAGGCTCATACGTGGTGGTGGCACGCAAACGAATTACTACTTTGACGCCGATTCGCCCGCGTTGGAGACCCAAACGCAAGATGGTTTCCGGATTGGTCAGCAATAGAATCTCCGAGGAGAGTTGAGTGGACGTTGTAGAGATATTTACCGATGGCGCCTGCCGCGGTAACCCCGGTCCGGGCGGCTGGGGCGTGTTGCTTCGCTTTGGCGACGTGGAAAAGGAGTTATTTGGTGGTGAAAACGAGACGACCAACAACCGCATGGAGCTGACGGCGGCGATTGTCGGATTGAACAGCCTTAAAAGGGCTTGCCAGGTCCATCTCTATACCGATTCACAGTATGTGAAAAAAGGTATCACAGAGTGGATTAACAATTGGAAGAAAAATGGCTGGCGAACGTCGGATAAAAAGCCAGTGAAAAATGCCGATCTGTGGCAACAATTAGAGGCGGCGACCCATAAACACCAGATTCAGTGGCATTGGGTCAAGGGGCACGCCGGTCATGATGAGAATGAAAGGGCCGATGCCTTGGCCAATCGCGGCATAGACGAACATACAGGGGTATAACATGCGACAAATTGTACTCGATACCGAGACAACCGGATTGGAACCCGCTCAGGGGCATCGAATAATTGAAATAGGCTGTGTGGAACTGGTCAATAGGCGATTGACCGGTAACCATTATCACCAGTATTTACAACCCGACCGGGAAATCGACGCAGGTGCTCAAGAGGTCCACGGGATCACCAACGAATTTTTGCAGGACAAACCCCGTTTTGCCGAGGTGGCAGGTGATTTTCTGGCCTTTATCGAGGGCGCGGAGCTGATCATACATAATGCGCCTTTCGATGTTGGGTTTATCAATGCGGAGCTGTTGCGTTTGAATGCTCAGGCTACCCCCCTGGGGCAGATGTGTTCCATTATCGATACACTGGCCATGGCCCGACAGATGCACCCCGGCGAGAAAAACAATCTGGACGCCTTGTGTCGTCGCTACGGGGTGGACAATTCCTCGCGCCAACTACATGGGGCCTTGTTGGATGCCGAGATTCTGGCCGATGTCTATTTGTATATGACCGGTGGTCAGGTGGACTTGTCGTTGGATAGTTTTGATGCCCTGGCTGCCGGCCCTGCAGCTGAGTTGGTACAGCTGACGCAGAATCGGGCGCCGTTACGAGTCATCTATGCCGAAGCGAACGAACTGGCGGCGCACGGTGCCCGTTTGGAGGACATAGATAAGGTGACGCAAGGCGGGTGCCTCTGGAAAAAGCAAATAGCTGCCCCGCAAAATCCAGCAGACTCATAGAATCACGAGATTGCGCCCGCTGAGCCCTATGGACTGAGGCGTTCGCGGTTAAAAAGACTTTTGTTCCCCCCCGCGTCTCGCGACAGGGGCGATTTCCGCTTCTAGAACGTCACCCGTTATCTGTGTTCCACTTGGTGTATAGCTTTTTAATCGGTACGCATGATTTCCTGCATATTTGCCCATTCAGGGAGCTTGATAGGCGGTACCTCTAGCATAATTTGACAGTTCGCATTCCTCGTTTACCGACGGGTAACTTCTAGGGCCTGTTCACACTTATTCTACAACCGCGACGGTGGCCATTTTTACACAGGGCTAGGCGCGTCGAACGCGGTGTACCTGGCGTCCATAAGTGAGACGCAACAACGCCCTGTGTAAAAATGGCCCCGTCCCTTCGGGTTGTG
>DKAX01000086.1 GCA_002450975.1 Proteobacteria bacterium UBA6915 | reverse complement strand
CCACACACGCGGGGATGAACCGGATCTGCACCGAGTCCAGTTCGACATTGTGCAGCATTCCCCACACACGCGGGGATGAACCGGCGATAGATCACTGGTGGTCACCTCAAAACGCGCATCCCCCTCACGCGCGGAGACGAACTGAGCTAGGCAATATCAATTATCCTAAAAACTCCGTATTCCCAACGTACTTGGAGATGCGCCGATACTGATTACCATAGCGGCTAGCGATGTTTGTTGCTCCCCATGCTTCAGCAATCGAAATCTGCACGGTTTTTGAAGAAAAATTCACCCTATCCCTCTCCCCCGACCGGGGAGAGGGGGTTGTTAGTGAAGTTTTGGTTTGCTGTCGACTGAGATTTGATCCGTATTTTTAGAAAAAAGATAAATATTTGCATGGACTTTACCTGTTTATTGCATGCCATCCTTGGCGAGTTCTTTTTCCTGGTGAGGCTCCGCTTTGGCTACTGCTTCCTTTAAAATTTTCCGATGAGTATGCTCAGGTCGGCGCTGGCGCCGCTCAGCTTTTCATCGGTGAGCACTTCGTGTTCGCTGCCTTGGATGAAGCGATAGGAGACACCGACGCTGAGTGTTGCGTATTTGGCCAGGTTGAAATTGACGGCGGCGCTGGGTTCCACCACCATCAAGGTATCGTGACTATGGCTGTGGGTATCGCTATTCATGTTGTTGCTTTCCACCAGGCCGCCACCGCCGACTTGCAACTCCAGTGTATAGTGGACGATCTTGTTGGGATTGCCGATGTAGCCGACGATGGGGCCGCCGTAGGCCAGGATTTGATTGTCTGGATCGAGCTCATTGGTCACGCTGTAGCCGGCGCCGCCAACGTAGAAGCTGTGGTTGATCAGCCAGGCACCTTTACCGCCGGTAAGAACTACTGATTGGTCATCGATTGCGCTGAACTTGGTGACAATGCCGCCGAATCCGCCGTGTTCGATGTCTTCGCCCTGGATCAGTGCCTCGCGTTCTTCGGCATGAACTACTGTGCTCAAGCCAAGAGCCAAAAGAATCATTGGGATGGGATATTTCATGGTACACCTCCTTAACAGGTTTTCCTTGTTGAATACTGTCTTCGTAGAGTTAAACCCGTGGTGGGGGCGAGAGTGTTACTTTTTTTCAGGTGACGGTTCAGGCAGGTGGTGTTTGGTCGTTGGGGTTTTTTTATATTGGTATGGGTTGGGGCGTAGGAATAGATGTGTTTTTTATGATCGGGAATTTGCGAAGCTGAGAGGTGTGTTGCGATTGCTTGGGGTGACCGGCTATTTCCCTATAACCCTCTCCCTGCGAGGGAGAGGGGGAAAGCCACTAGGGTCGATTAATATCCGCCTTTACGACGGCTCTCAGGCAGACCACCGATGCGACCACCTTGTTTGCTAGGGTCTTTGGGGAACAGGTCGTACAGGTCTTTGCTGGTGACGTTGCCGCCCCAGATGTCGGACATGCCTTTGATAATGTTGCGGGTGTTGGGCTGATTGCCGTTGTTGTTGAGGTATTCGTCGCGCAGGAAGTTGACCAGATCCCAGTGCTTGTCGGTCAAGGTGATGCCTTCGCTGTCTGCGATGACCTTGGCGACCTCTTCGTTCCAGTCTTCCAGGTTGATCAAGAATCCGCTATCGGTTGTTTCGATGGTTTTACCGCCGACTTCTATGGCCATTGCTATTTCCCCTAAACTAAAAAGGTTGTTGGTAATTCGCTTGAGGGTCTCTTTTTAATAAAAATTCCCGCCGCGTTCAATTCAATTTTTTACTAAAGCGATAAGTTATTTATATAAGAATATCCAGATATAGTTATCTGGGCTAGGATTTTCTTGATGGGAGCCCCGCCAAACATTGTCGGCGGGGCTATTTTATCAGGGCAGACGGACGCGTACAGCCTTACCATCCTGGTCGCTGATGTGCAGCTGATAGCGGTCACGATAGCCGTAGAGCTGATAGCCGTCGACTATGCCTCTCCAGGTGCCGGGGGCGGGGTTGTCGATGGTCAGGCGCTCTGGGCTGTTGAGGGTGGCGGCGTCCACATAGAGATTTTCCTCGGGATCGAGCAGAAGCAGGTCCAGATCCAGACTGGGGTAGTAGCCGTGGTCATATTTCCACTCCAGCAGGAAGTCGAGGGCGCTGGTGCCTTCCTTGACCTCGAAGGTGAATTCGGTGAACTGCAGGTCGGCGATGCGCTCCTTTAGCACTGCGCGTGGTAGCTCCTGCTCACGTTTGCGTACGGTGACTGTGGCCGAGACCTCGCCGGCATTGGTCCAGTCACCGGTCACGGCGATACGCACCAGGCCGGCCTGGGGGTTGTCGGCGGAGACAGTAGTCTCCTCGGCGATAATACGGTCAAAAAAAGGTTGGTAGTCCCCTACGGGGGCATCGAGTACGGTCAGGATCAGGTCGTCGCCGAATAAGGCATTCTGCTCCTCGGCGGGCAGGGCGGGTACGATGTCGCTGACGGTGATCTCCAGTTGACCAATTTCTGCGTCGCTCTTGACGTAGAACTGGCGGGCCTCACCGGGGCGTACGGTCACGGAATAGCTGCGGTGTTCACTCAGTTTGATGAGGGCGAAATCCTCGATGTTGTCGCTGACCTTGGCGGGTTCACGGCGGCCCAGGCGCGGCATGGGGGGAAGTTCGGCATCGATTTCCTGTGCCTGCAAGGCCTGGTAGCTCTTGGCCACATCCAGATAGCCGTGTCCCTGGTCAATGGCAGCAGCGCCGGGGTTGATCATGTCGGGGTTGGCGTTGTCGATGAGGGCGCGTCGAACCTGGGTAGCCTGGGCCTCGGGCAGGGCGGCGCGCAGCAGGGCGGCGGCGCCGGCCACCGTTGGGCCGGAGAAGGAGGTGCCATCGACGATATAGATGCCATCGATACCCGGCACCAGGACGTTGCTGCCATTAGCCACCAGATCCACGCCGACACGCCCATCGGCAATGGGGCCTCGAGAACTGAAATAGGCGGTCTGATGGCCATCGGTGGGGCGCTGCAACGCACCGATACCCTCACCTTTTATGATATCTATGGCAATGCGTTCGTGTATGGGGGAGTCGGCGGCGCCGACGGCGATGGAGGCGGTACTGGCCGCCGGGCTGCCGACGGTCAAACTGGCCGGGCCTTCGTTGCCGGCGGAGGTGACCACAGTGATATCCAGGGCCAGCATGGCCATGACCAACTGGTCATCGGCGTCGAAGCCGGGGAACAGGCTGGGGCCACCTAGGCTAAGGTTGACCACATCGATATCCAGGGCGTCGTAGACGAAGGGATTGTCTTCGCTGCCGTCACCGGCCACCGGCGCACTACTGTCACCGCGCAGGTAGTTCTCTTTCAGGGTAATCACCCGGTCCATGGCCGCCAGGACGATGGAGGTGGGGGTGTCCTCCTCGGTGACGGAGAAGACCTTGAGGGCGTAGAGGGAGGCAGCTGGCGCCTGGCCCAGCAGGGGCACCACACTAACATTCTCTTCCAGATTGAGGATGCTGTCCGGGGCATAGGCATTGACCGCTTTGGCCAGTTTTCCGTCACTGGCGACGGCGAGTGCTCCATGGCCGGCGACCATGGCGGCCACCATGGTGCCATGGCTGTCGTTCTGGCGGCTGGTGGCGGAGGGTTCATCCTCCAAGTCGACCAGATTTTCGCCACCGATGACGTTATCGGTGAGTTGCGGAGCCAGGTCGGTGTTATTGAGGATACCGGTGTCGATAATGGCCACGATGCTGCCTTCACCGAACAGACCGGCCTCGTGTAACTGCGCGGTCTGGGTATTGCTGGTGTTGAAAAGATAATTGGCCGGTCTTTTGGTGCCGGGTTGGTTCAGTGAGGTTAATGGCAGGGCACTCAGTCGTTGGTTGCCGTTGGCACTGAGTTTGGCCAGGCCGCGCGGACGTGGGGGTCTGATGGTCACATCGCGCACAGCGCGTAATAATTTGCCTGATTTTTGCAGTGACTGTGCCTGAGAGCGGGTCAGTGTGGCGGCAAAGGCATTGACGTTGCGGTAGCGCTGGCTGACGGTGGCGCCGGCAGCGGTGACCTGGGCAATCAAGGCGGAGCAGTCACTCTGGCATTCGATAATCATGGCCTGGGGCTGTTGTGTCAGCGCGCTGCTACGGTTGTCACTGCAAGCGGAGAGTAAAAATATTCCGGCAAGGACCAACAAAAATTGTCGGGTGTTGATGTCCATCATGGTGTCAGTTCCCTCGTGTTGTTGTTAGGCGAACAGGCATGATGGGCGATGGGTAAATATTAAGTCAATACAATAGGTTATGATGGAGTCATTCGTTAATAAGTTGAATGTTGATGGGCGGTTGGCCCAGGACGGTCCAGGTCTGGGTGCGTGCCGGATTAAAGTCTGGCGTGGTGATTACGTTACATCTTGTTGATAAGGCTACTTTTAGGCGCAGAGCACGTGTTATTAGTTAACGGGCGATACGACAAACGACGACAGGCAGTGATGGGCCTATTCCTTTATATAGGTTTAGGTACGGCGCTGGCCGAAGGTATCGACGGCGGCGTTACCTATACCGCCGATGCCGTCAACAATCTGGCCGGTGGTGTTGGCCATCGTCTGGATACCCTGGGTAAGCTGGAGGTGGCCCTGGATATCGATGCGGAGAAGGCCTGGCATTGGCTGGGAACACAGTTTCGATTTTCCTATCTGCTGGTACACGGCAGTGACCCCGCTGAGCAGGTGGGCGATATCCAGGGCGTGAGCAACCTGGCCGCCCCTGCCGCCGCCAAGCCCTTCGAGGCCTGGATGCAGAATTTGTTGTTTGGCGGCAAGATCAGCACCAAGGTGGGCATGATGGATATCAACGGCGATTTCGATCACAACGACACCGCCGCTGTTTTTCTCAATGCCTCCCATGGTGTGGGGGCAGAGATGTCGCATACCGGGATACACGGGCCTTCCATCTATCCCTATCTCTCCATGGGGGCGCGCCTGCGCTATCAGCCGCAACCGCGCTATTTCGCCCAGGTCCTGTTGGCCGACGGCGTACCCGGTTCGGTCGCCAACGCCGATGAACGTCAATACAAGATCCAGGGCGATGACGGTGTCCTGGTGGCCATCGAGGCCGGTTTCCAGGAACAGCGCAAACCCTATTCGCCGCCCTACAGCAAGTTCGTAGTCGGGGCCTGGGGTTACTCCGAACCCTATACCTCACTGCCCTCCCTGGACCCGGCGACGCCGGGCGCTACCACTCAAATGACCAACCAAGGCAGTTACCTGTTGATGGAGCACACCTTCCAGCAGGAGTGGCCGCGCGGTCCCAAGCAGGGCGCCCTGTTTTTGCGCTACGGTCAGACCGATGGCGATCTCAATCCCATCGATGCCTATCTAGGCATGGGGCTGGTCTATCGCGCGCCGTTTAATCCCGACATCAACGAATATTTCGGTCTGGGCATCGCCGTTGCCCACTACAGTCGCCACTACCATTTATTGCTGCGTCAGCAAGGCATCCCCGCCGCCGAGGCCGAGACCTCCATAGAGTTCACCTACCAACGTCTCTATAACCGTTGGCTCACCCTGCAACCGGACCTGCAATACATCGTCAATCCCGGCGTGCGCCGCGACGTGGAAAACAGTGTGGTGATTGCCTTGCGTGGGATTTTCAGGTTGTAATCCCGAGCGCTCAGATTTTTGTACGCAGCAAATAAAAACGGCCCCTTGCTGAGCCGTTTTGCAAATCGACAACTGAACTATTTTTCGTACGCCCCCATGGACCAGGGTGAGGAACGCGTCGAGCCATCCATGTCGCTGGTGCCGATGGTGGCGCTGAGATCCTGTCCGCCCTGGGTTACCGATGTTGGTGTGCTGGCGCTGAGGCGCCAGTCGTTATCGTTCAGGGTGCCTTCCACGCCGTCACTGCCAGTTTGATTAACGAATAAGGGGGCCGTGGATACATTGGCGCTAGTATTGGCAACGACACCATTGATCGCTGTGGTGGTGTCGTAGTCGGTGTTACCGCTACGTAACAGATGGGTGCAATTAAACAGATCGTTGTTCTGAATTTTTGCGAAGGACTGACTGCCTGCATCCAGGCAACGTGAGGTACCACTGCTGGATGCAATAATGATGTTATTGATGACTTCGGCATTGGCGGCGACACCGGGAATGTAGATACCGCTGCTGGAGGTCCCGTTACCGCCGTTGATGGTGTTGTTGTATATCTTTACTGTCGCAGTGGTAGCGACCTCTATGCCGAACGTGTTACCAATAGTTCCCTGAGCAATAGTAGAGATGACATTGTTATATACGGTTGTCGACTGCCCATCGACGATACTGATTCCATAGTTGTTCGACGTTGACTCGCCATACATGCTAATGGTGTTATTCGCTACGACAGAGTCTTGGGTTTTTGTCGTGTCAATAAGTGTGATTCCGTAAACCGTGGGTACCGTGGCGTCCATCTCGGTTTTAATGACGTTGCCGGTGACGGAGCCGCCGGCATAGAGGTATACCGCGGAAGTTGCCAGGTATTGATTGGTTGGCCCGATACCTACCAAAAGCTGAATGTCATTGTCTTTGACGACCGCGGGGGCATACGCCTTAATGGGAAAGTTCCCGGCCGTGATGCGATTGTTGCTGATAGTCGTGGCGATAGCGCTACTGGGGTGTAAGGTATGTTGGTCAATCCATATCAATGCACCGATCTGCTCGTTGCCGCCTTTCAGGTCGCTGTCCTTGAGGATAACTCCTCCCTGGGAGTTGATCTGGATGGCCCTGGATTCCGCGACATTGGGGCCGTTGATTGCGAAGCTGGCAAGTGTGACCTCAGATCCACTGATGTAGACTGTGGCGCTGGGCGACCATCCTGGCCCCCCGGACATCGATATGTCGGTTACAATGGTTGTGGCGCTGTCCACATTTCGGGAATTGAATTCACTGTCCAGGCTGCCGTAGATATGCAAGTAATCTTTGTCGATAAAGAGATGGCTGCCGTTTTCATGGGTCACGTAATAAGTGCCGCCCTTAACCAGGATATAGGAGTTAGGAGAGGCGTCAAATATGGCCTTTTGCAGTGACCGGATGGGCGTGTCCCGAGTGAGACCGGCGGCCGTGTCGTCACCCTGGACTGGATCGACATAGTAAAAAATACTGTCGGCTGGCACGATGTCATAGCTGAGAGAGATCGTTTCCATCGGCGTGCCGTCCGCAGTGTTTAGATCAATGCTGAATGTTCGGTCACTGCCTGTTACCCACTCTTTGACCTCGCCCTGTGAAGGAATAAATTTTACATAAGTCCTGCCCTTTGAGTTAGTTCCTACTTCATAGGTGCCACCTTCGTTGGCTAGGTCGCCACTGGTACGTAATGATGCAGAATCCACCTTGTCATCAAAATAGAGTGTGATGACCTGATCCGCTGTGATGACCATGTGGTTTCCCGGGACGATATCGGCATTGATCTCGGTGGATTCTTTCTTGTTATTGTCTCCGCTGTCGTTGTTGCAGCCGGTCAGTATAACGGGAGTTGAACAAAGGAATAGGGCAATTAGTGGTATGCGCTTCGACATAATAATGCCTAAATCGGTAAGGTGATACGATAATATCGGATATAACGGGCATCTGTTTAGTCCTGGTTTTATTACAGGTAGGGGCTGGAGGGTATCGTTTCTGGCCTCAAAATATGATATTGCTGAAGACACTGGCTGAGGCGCGGATTGTCGAGGACGAAGTGGCTGAAATTAAAACATATTTAGTTATCAAAAAGATCGCAGCAATTTTGTTGGCGCTGTGTTTTTTTCTGCCCCTTTCTCGATGCGAATACAAATACCTGGAACAGGTACCGGCCAGCGATGATACACGGTTATCTGAATCGGTGGCTGTGCCGCCGGATCAAGGGACTCGACAGGAAGGAAAATATATAGTGCCCGCCAAGTGGGTTGATGAGGGAGATCTGTTCGGGTGGTTAACCGTGCTTGCTTTTTATTGGCCAATCATCTCTGTATTGGTATCTAAAAAGTTTACCTATGGTGCTTGGTACGTTTTTCTTGAGCCACTCCTTGCTGTTGGCACTTTGTATTTCGTGTGGATATATGCGGTGGGGATCGGTCGTACCCTGCCAGCAGGATACGCCGCCCTGGCTGCCGCATCGACGCTCGTATTTGCTACGGCATTTATCGCAGTGCAGCGTCTTCGGCGACGCAGGCTTTAGTCAGGTATTTTGGTGAAAACATTAGGGCTGACACCAACAAAAAAGCCCTGCTACTGTGTAGCAAGGCTTTTTTTCTTTGAGTAGTTCGATGAAACGAATGTTTTAGAAGATCAATTCCTGACGGATCTTAGCTGCCACTATTTGCACTGCATCCTTCAAGGCAATATCCTGTTTATCAACATCACGGCGTCCCTTGTATTCGATGGTTCCGGCGTCCAGGCCGCGTTCACTGACCACCAGACGGTGGGGGATGCCGATCAGCTCCATGTCGGCGAACATGACGCCGGCGCGCTCCTTGCGATCGTCGAAGATGACTTCGATACCGGCGGCCTGTAACTCCTGATAGAGTTTTTCCGCCGCCTCTTGTACGCGCGGTGCCTTGTGCATGTTCATAGGCAACACGGCTACCTGGAACGGTGCAATGGCGGTGGGCCAGATGATGCCGTTGTCGTCGTTGTTCTGTTCGATGGCGGAGGCAACCACGCGTGATACGCCGATGCCGTAGCAGCCCATGGTCATGACGACGTTCTTGCCGTTTTCATCGAGGCAGGTGGCGCTCATGGCCTCGCTGTATTTTTTGCCCAACTGGAAGATGTGGCCGACCTCGATGCCGCGCTTGATGGACAAGGTGCCTTGGCCGTCGGGGCTGGGGTCGCCCTCGCGCACGTTGCGGATATCAACGAGCGTCGGTTCGGGCAGGTCACGGCCCCAGTTAACACCGCTGAGGTGTTTGCCGTTTTCATTGGCGCCGCAGGTGAAGTCGGCGCAATGGCCGGCGCTGCGATCGACAAACAGCGGGATATTCAAACCTACCGGACCGATAGAACCGGCATCACAACCGGCCACGGCGCGAATCTCTTCGGCGCTGGCGAAGGTCAAGGGGGCAGCAACCGCCTCCAGCTTCTCCGCCTTAATGGTATTGAGTTCGTGGTCACCACGTACCACCAGGGCAACCACCGGCTGTTCACTGCCTTTGACCAACAGGGTCTTGAGGGTCTGTTGCGGTTGCAGCTTGAGGAAGGCACACACCTCTTCGATGCTGTGCTGGTTGGGGGTGTCGACCACGGCCTTGGCCTGTTTGGCCTCTGGGCGCTTACCCGCAGGTGCTACCGCCTCAGCCAACTCTACATTGGCGGCGTAGTCGCTTTGGTTGCTGAAGGCGATGGCGTCTTCACCGGAGGAGGCGAGGACATGAAATTCATGCGAAGCGTTGCCGCCGATGGAGCCGGTGTCGGCCTGCACGGGGCGGAAATCCAGCCCCAGGCGGGTGAAGATGCGCGTGTAGGTGGCGTGCATCAGGTCATAGGTCTTTTGCAGGGAGGCCGCGTCCATGTGAAAGGAGTAGGCATCCTTCATTAGGAATTCGCGCGCGCGCATGACACCAAAGCGCGGGCGGGTCTCGTCGCGGAACTTGGTCTGGATCTGGTAAAAGTTGGCCGGCAGTTGCTTGTAGCTGCGGATCTCACGACGGATCAAGTCGGTGATGACCTCCTCGTGGGTGGGACCGAAACAGAATTCGCGCTCGTGGCGATCGTTGATACGCAGCAGTTCGCCGCCGTATTGTTCCCAACGGCCCGACTCCTGCCACAACTCGGCCGGCTGTACCGCGGGCATCAACACCTCTTGGGCGCCGGAGCGGTCCATCTCTTCGCGGACAATCTGTTCCACCTTGCGCAGTACCCGCAGACCCAGAGGCAGCCAGGTATAGAGTCCGGCGGCCAGCTTGCGGATCATGCCGGCGCGGATCATGAGTTTATGACTGATGACCTCGGCGTCCGAGGGGGTCTCTTTGACCGTGGCTAACAAGTACTGCGAGCTGCGCATGGTGGAACTACCTTCTCCTGATTTTGGCGATTATTGGGCGACGCTGATATTGGAGACGAACAGGATCTCGTCGAAGGTACGGCGCAGGGTCGGACTGGTGAAATTGCGCATCACGGCCGCGTCACCCCACTGCACCTTGTCACCGGTTTTGACGTTGGCCGGGGTGGAGGCGATCCACACCTGACGGCTGCCGTCGTTGACTTCCATATAGGTATAACCACCGGCATGGGTGGCGCTGACTACGGTGCCGGTGCCGGGATTCTGGCCTTGTGGCATACCTTGCATGGGGTGGCCAGCGGGGGCGCTATAAGGTTGGGCGCCACCTTGCTGTGCCTGTTGTTCTTCTTTTTTGGAGCAGCCTACAGTGGCGGTGGTCAGGACCAGGGCGGAGATCAAGATCAGGTTTTTGTTCATTGCTCAATACCTCGTTCGAGTGTGGGTGGCTCCGGCCCTCACGCCGGCGCCAAAGGGGCTTACTCTATCATGGACCGGGCCGCGTATGCAGCGGCGTTTAATCAAAACGCAAGGAAAGATCGACGGCGTGCAGGTCTTTGGTGATGGCGCCGACGGAGACGAAATCGACCCCGGTCTCGGCGATGGCACGAATGGTTTGCAGGTTGACCCCGCCCGAGGCCTCCAGGCGTGCGCGGCCGGCGTTGATGGCGACTGCCTGGCGCAGTTGATCCAGATCGAAGTTGTCCAGCAGGACGAATTTTGCTCCTCCTGCCAGGGCCTGGTTTAGTTGCCCCAGGTCTTCCACTTCGATCTCGATTTTGACCCCTTTAGGATTGAGAGCTGTCGCCTGTTGCAAGGCCTGCTCGATGCCGCCGGCGGCGGCGACGTGGTTTTCCTTGATCAGGATGGCGTCATACAGCCCCATGCGGTGGTTGTGGAAACCGCCGCAGGCGGTGGCGTATTTCTGGGCATAGCGCAGGCCGGGCAGGGTCTTGCGCGTGTCCAACAGGGTCACGCCGGTGCCCGCCACGGCCTTGACATAGGTGTTTGCCTGGGTCGCCGTACCGGACAGGGTTTGCAGCAGATTCAAGGCGCTGCGTTCACCACTGAGCAGGGGGCGAGCCGGTCCTTGCAGACGGCACAAAGGCTGATTGGCCTGAACCTTGTCCCCCTCTTGCACCTGCCAGGCAACTGTAATGTTGGAGTCGAGGATTGAGAAAACCGCTTCCACCCAGGCCAGACCGCAGATCACCGCCGGCTCGCGGCTGATAATCGTGGCCTTTGCCTGAGCATCGGCGGGGATCAGCTGAGCGGTGAGGTCGCCATCGCCCAGGTCTTCATCCAGGGCACGGCGGGCATCGGCATAAATTTTTAGCGGATTGGGCTGCATCGGCTTCGAATTTTCCTCGTTCGTTATTTACCCGTAACGGTAAAGGGCCGGGAAAAGTAATCCTCTTTCATGCCTTTGACAAGCCCTGCCAGCAACACCACTGTCAAAAGGTTGGGGATGGCCATGAGGATATTGGTGACGTCGGCGATATTCCAGACCAGTTTCAATGGGACCGAGGCGCCCACCACCACCAGCAGGGTAAAGACCACGCGATAAGGCATGACCGCCTTTTCGCCGAAAAGGAAATAGGCAGAGCGGTCACCATAATAGGACCAGGCAATAATGGTAGAGAAGGCGAACAGGCTCAGGCCTATGCCTACCACCACAGCACCGGCTTGCCCCAGGGTTTCGCTGAAGGCGTAGGCGGTCAGGGCGGCGCCGGTGACATCGTCGGGCTTGGTTAAATAGGCACCACTGACCACGATCACCAGGCCGGTCAGGGTACAGATAACCAGGGTATCGATAAACGGTTCCATCATGGCCACCAAACCCTCGCGTACCGGTTCGTTGGTGCGGGCTGCCGCATGGGCCATGGGGGATGAACCCAGCCCCGCCTCGTTGGAAAACAGGCCGCGGGCTACACCCCAGCGGATGGCCTCACCGACAGCGGCACCACCCACCGCCCAGGGATTGACGGCATGGTTGACGATGGTCAGCAGGGCCGAGGGGATGGCGCCGATGTGATTGATGAGTACGATCAGGGCGGCGACGATATAGAAGATGGCCATAAACGGCACGATGGCCGAGGCCACTTTGGCAATGCGCTTGACCCCGCCCAGGATCACCAGGCCCACCAGGATGGCCATGACCACACCGATGGCGCCGGCGTAGTCCTTCAAACGCGGCGACAGGTATCCCAGGCCATCCACCACCGAGTTGGCCTGCACCATATTACCGATGCCAAAAGAGGCGATCATGGCAAAGCTGGCGAACAGCACCGCCAGGCGCTTCATCTTCAAGCCATGCAACAAGGTATACATGGGGCCGCCGGCAATGCGTCCTTCTTTGTCCACCTGACGGAATTTCAGCGAAAGGCTGCACTCGACAAACTTGGTGGCCATGCCGACGAAGGCGGTCACCCACATCCAGAAAAGTGCACCGGGTCCACCCAGGGAGATGGCTGTAGCCACGCCGGCGATATTACCGGTGCCGACGGTGGCGGAAAGTGCGGTGGACAAGGCCTGGAAGTGGGATACCTCACCCACATCCTTGGGGCTGCTATAGCGGCCGTCGATCAAGTGGCGGGCATGGCGGAAACCGCGGATCTGGATGAACCCTAGCCTGAAGGTCAGGTAGACACCCACGCCCAACAGCACGGCCAGGGTCACGGGATTTTTCCACAACAGATCGGAGAGCTGGCCACTCCATTGGGTCAGCAGGTCAATCAGGCTAGGCGTTGGTTCGTTCATAAGGATTCCTTGCTGTTATTGATATTGTCGGAGTATCAAGGTGTCCCCCCGTTGGGTGAACTCCAGGTTTTTCAGAAAACTCATGCCCAACAACACATCTTCACCATAAGGATTGATGTGGGCGCGCACATCGTGCACACGAATCGCACCCAGGCTCACCACCGGTAACACGGTGGCATAGGTAGTGATGACTCCGTTGGCGGTGGATGTGCTCATGGCGGCGCCCCGTTGAAGTCCCAGTTGCTGGGCAAGGTCGGCGGGTATGGAAACTGTAGTGGCGCCGGTGTCGACCATGAATTCCACCGGTTGGTCGTTGATGGCGCCGGTGGCCACGTAATGGCCGTAGTGGTTTCGTTGTAAGGTCACTTCGATGGCTGCACCGGTATCGACCGCGCCCAGTTGCTGATTGGGGTTGCGCTGTTTGTCCAGTACATTGTTGAAAAACAGGGTCAACAGGCCCAGGACCAGCAGCCAGGCTATCCAGACCATGGTGCGGCCCAGGTTGTGGCTTGTGTTTGGTGTTTCGTTATTCATGGCAGTGACGGTAATAGACTCCGGGTTGCAATGCAAATCCCCGATAACTCGCATAGAATGAAATTACTCTTTCCAAAGATAGCAGCGACAGTGTACGAGTTTTTCAAAATCATGTTCGCCAGCCTGCGTGACAGCGTACGCGACCTGCTGCCCATTGTGCTGGTTATCGGTTTTTTCCAGGGTGTGGTGCTGGGGCAGCCTATTCCTAATTTAGGTGAGATTCTGGCGGGTGGGCTTCTGGTGGTGTTGGGGCTGGCCTTGTTCGTGCGTGGGCTGGAGATCGGCCTGTTTCCCCTGGGTGAGGGCATGGCCTATGCCTTTGCCCGCAAGGGAAATCTCTGGTTGCTGCTGGCCTTTGCCTTCGCCCTGGGCTTTGGCACTACCGTGGCGGAGCCGGCGCTGATCGCGGTGGCTGGTGAGGCGGCGGCGGTGGCCGCGCAAGGGGGCGTAATTGAAATCTCGCAGTCGGCCATGGATCGCTATGCCTTTGGCCTGCGCATGACGGTGGCCATTTCCGTCGGCTTCGCCATCGTCGTCGGTGTCCTGCGTATTCTCATGGGGTGGCCTATTCAATACCTGATTCTGGGCGGCTATTTAGGCGTGGTGATCATGACCGGCTTCGCACCCAAGGAGATCATTGGCATTGCCTACGACGCAGGCGGTGTCACCACTTCCACCATTACCGTGCCCCTGGTCACTGCCCTGGGTGTCGGTTTGGCATCCAGTATCAAAGGGCGTAATCCGGTGATCGATGGTTTCGGTTTGATCGCCTTTGCCTCACTGACACCCATGATCTTTGTCATGGGCTATGGGATGGTGATATGAACGACTGGCTGCAGGAGATCCTCCAGGTCACCTTGGCCACGGTGAAAGACGTGGCGCCGATCCTGGTGATCATAATCGTCTTCCAGGTGTTTGCCCTGCGCCGGCGTATCCCTAATGTGCGCCGCGTGGCGTTGGGATTCACTTATGTGTTGATCGGTCTGGCGCTGTTTCTGATTGGACTGGAGAAGGCGCTGTTTCCCCTGGGCAAACTGATGGCCGAGCAGCTGACTGACCCGAACTTTATCGCCGGCGCGGGCAAGGTGGTGGAAGCCTTGCAGTGGCGGGACTATGTCTGGGTCTATATCTTTGCCGCGGCCATCGGTTTTTCCACTACCATGGCCGAACCGTCGCTGATTGCCGTGGCCATGAAGGCATCGGAGGTCTCGGGTGGCGCCATTGGCGTGTTCGGCCTGCGTGTGGCTGTTGCTATTGGTGTGGCTGTCGGCATCGCATTGGGCACCTTTCGTATTGTCACCGGCACGCCCCTGCACTATTACATCATCGCCGGTTATATCCTGGTGATGATACAAACGATCTACGCGCCGAAATTGATCATCCCCCTGGCTTACGATTCCGGCGGTGTCACCACCTCGACTGTTACGGTACCGCTGGTGACGGCCCTGGGGCTGGGACTGGCCAGTACCATGCCCGGCCGCAGTCCCTTGCTGGATGGCTTTGGCCTGATCGCCTTT
>DKAX01000213.1 GCA_002450975.1 Proteobacteria bacterium UBA6915 | reverse complement strand
GAGAGCACCTCCCTTACAAGGAGGGGGTCGGCAGTTCGATCCTGTCATCACCCACCAAATTTAAGCACTAAGCTTAACCATAATTAATGAGTTGGACTGGTAGTTCAGTTGGTTAGAATACCGGCCTGTCACGCCGGGGGTCGCGGGTTCGAGCCCCGTCCACTCCGCCAACACAAAAGGGGTGTACTTTAAGTACGCCCCTTTTTTTTCTATAACGAAAATATGGGGGAATTTTGGGGACATGCTCAATTTTATTCGTGAACGTGCCCAAGGCTGGATAGCCTGGATCATTATCATTCTTATCATAATACCTTTTGCATTGTGGGGTATTAACGAATATTTTGGTATTGGCGGCTCCATTAATGCTGCGGTGGTTAATGGTAAAGAGATTTCCCTTGGTCAGTACCAACAAGCCTATCAACAACAGCGGGAACGGGTCCGTGCCATGTTCGGTGAGAATTTCGATCCTTCACTGTTGGATAAGCAGATTAGGCAGGATGTGATCGATGGTTTGGTAGAAGATGAGGTCTTGTTTCAAGCCGGGGTTGACGAGGGATATCGAATTTCCGACAGCCTGCTAGTTAATCAGATCCAGTCCTTTGATCGCTTTCAAATGGACGGAAAATTTTCCAAAGAAATTTACGAAACACAAATTAAGAGCCAAGGTTTTTCCTCTGGGCAGTATGAATCTTTATTAAGACGTGGCCTTCTGGTCAATCAACAATATACCGGGATCAGTAGCAGCGGTTTCGTTACTCAGGTTGAGATTGACCAATATCTAAAGTTGAAAAATCAACAGCGAAAGCTCGGTTATCTGACTGTTTCGGCTGCAAAATTCGGTTCGTCGATTTCCCCATCCGATGCAGATGTGGAAAAGTATTATAAGGACAATAAAGAACGTTTTATGACGCCGGAACAGGTTACCTTGGAGTACCTGGAGTTGGACGGCAAGGCATTAGCTCAGTCCATTCAACCCCCCTCTGAGCAGGATTTGAAGCGGGTCTATGATGAACAAATTGATTCNNGTAACCGCGGCAAAGAATAAAATTGATTCTATATATAAACGTGTTATCGCAGGCGAGGCTTTTGAAAAGGTTGCTAAGGAGTCGTCAGAGGATCTTGGTTCATCCAAGTCCGGTGGTGATCTGGGACTGGTCACTGAGGGCTCGATGGATAAGGCTTTCGATGCTGCGGCCTTTAAGTTAGCCAAAGGTAAGGTTAGTGAACCTGTACGTAGTGAGTTTGGTTATCATATCATTCAGGTAGATCAAATCAATCCCGGGTCAACCAAACCCTTTTCCGAGGTCAGGGCCAAACTGGCTCAGGATTATCAACAGACGCAGGCGGAAAAGCTCTATTTCGAAAAGGCTGAAGCGCTGGCAAATCTGGTGTATGAAAATGCGGATACATTACAGGTTGCAGCAGACCAGTTAGGGATGACTATCAAGGGTACAGGCATGGTATCCCGTATGGGCGGCGCCGGTATTGCGGCTAATCCCAAAGTGGTGAACGCTGCCTTCTCTAGTGAGGTTTTGAAAGAGCGTTTGAATAGTGAGCCGATCGAGATCAGCACAGAACATGTTGTCGTTGTGCGAGTGAAGGAACACGTTGAAGCCCGACCGCGCATTCTGGATGATGTTCGTGCAGATATCGTTTCCTTGTTGAAACGGGAACAGGCTTCAGAAAAGGCCAAATCCATCGGCGAGGAATTGATGGCGCGCCTGAAAAAAGGGGACGATGCAGAGGCTTTGGCTAAGGAGTTCACTGTCATCTGGAAAAAACCTGTGTTGGTCGGACGCGAGGACAAGTCTATCGATAATGCCATAGTGTCCGATGCCTTTCGGCAGGATAGTAGTGCCCTACCAGCCGTCAAAGGTTTGAAGTTGTCCTCAGGTGACTATGTAGTCTATCGCCTGGAGTCGGTTGAGTCAGTCAAAGCGGATCAGGCGGATGTAACTAAGCAGCAGGAGGTTATGAGTACTCTGGCTGGTACCCGTTCCAATCTCGATTACAACAGTTATCTGTCTTCCCTGCGCGAGCAGGCAGCAATTATTATTAATTCAGATCAGTTATAACTGATTGCCCCGCCCTCCGGGCGGGGCCCCACTAGCGATAGGGGCTATGAAGAAACTACCATTACACTGGCAGATTGTCATAGCATTGGTATTGGCGATTGTCATAGGGCGAATCGTCGGTACTGAGACAACCCTCTTGGGCGTCACTTTTTACCGCATATTTGATTTTGTCGGGACCTTGTTCCTGAATGCGTTAAAAATGCTGATTGTTCCCCTGATCATCTCATCGATGATTACTGCCATTGCCGATATCGGCTCATCCAATACTCTGGGTCGTTTGGGGCTTAAAACTGTCAGCTATTATCTTATCACCAGTCTGCTGGCTATTTTAGTCGGGTTGGCCGTAATCAACGCTACTCAGCCGGGGGTGGTTGATGGTGAGCCTGCGCGAGACCTCATCGGTTTGACGGAATCGGCGCAGGATGTCACCGCGAAGGTTGAAGGCAAGGGGGCAGGGGATATCGTCGAGATTTTTCTGCGCATGGTACCGACTAATGTTGTGGCCGCTGCGGCAGAGGGACAGATGCTGGGGCTGATTTTTTTTGGCTTGGTTTTCGGCTTCTTTCTGATGCGCTTGAAACCACCGTTTCGCGACAGTCAGTATAATTTTTGGCAGGGATTGTTTCAGATCATGATGGCGATGACCGATTGGGTGATGAAATTTGCCCCCATCGGTGTCTTTGCACTGGTAGCCAAGGTGACCGCCGCCACGGGGTTTGAAGCCTTCAGGCCACTCGCCTGGTTCTTTTTCAGTGTGCTTGCCGCCTTGGCACTGCATTTTTTTATTACCCTGCCAGCTCTGCTTTACTTCGTTGCCCGAGTGAATCCTTTACGCCATTTTCGGGCTATGGCGCCCGCATTGTTGACGGCCTTTTCCACCAGTTCATCCTCGGCTACGCTGCCAATTACAATGGAGTGTGTGGAAAAAAATGCCGGCGTTTCCAACAAAACCAGCGGTTTTGTCTTGCCCTTAGGGGCCACCGTCAATATGGATGGGACAGCGCTGTATGAATGTGCGGCTGCGCTGTTTATCGCCCAGGCCTATGGTTTGGATTTGGGGTTTGTACAGCAGTTCACCATTGTTGTAACCGCTTTGCTGACCTCAATAGGCGTAGCGGGCATACCGTCAGCGAGTCTCGTTGCCATCGCGATTATTTTGGCGGCCATGGGGTTGCCGGCAGAAGGTATAGGCCTCATTCTGGCGGTGGACAGAATCTTGGATATGTGCCGTACAACGGTCAATGTTTTTAGCGATTCTTGCGGGGCTGTGGTGATTGCGCGTTTACAAGGGGAGCAGGGTATCTTGCTAAATGACAAGGCTTAAGCGCATTTTGGCTGGAACGAAAAAAAGGGCGTTGATTCAACGCCCTTTTTGTTTTGGTGGATGGGTCAGTTTAGCTGACGCCTTCCAGCGGTCCCATGCCGATGACGTTGTATCCACCGTCTACATAGAGTATCTCGCCCGTAATCCCGGAGGCGAGGTCAGAGCTGAGGAAAGCAGCGGCATTACCCACCTCTTCGATGGTGACGTTGCGGCCCAGCGGGGCAGTCTTTTCGTTATAGGCCAGCATACGGCGAAAATTGCCGATTCCGGCAGCTGCCAATGTCTTGATGGGGCCTGCGGAGATGCCGTTTACGCGGATACCTTCTGCACCCAGACTGGCGGCCATATAGCGGACATTGGCCTCCAGGCTGGCCTTGGCCAGGCCCATGACATTGTAGCCGGGCAGGACGCGTTCGGCGCCCAGATAGCTCAGTGTCAGCAGTGAGCCGTTGGTGCCTTGCATCATTTTCCGACCAGCCTTGGCCAGTGCTGCGAAGCTGTAGCAGCTGATATCATGGGCAATCTGGAAACCCTCGCGGGTGACGGTTTCCAGGTATTCCCCGTCGAGCAGTTCACGCGGTGCGAAGCCCACTGAGTGGATAATGATGTCCACATGGTCCCAGTGTTTGCCCAGATGAGTGAAAACCTGTTCAATCTGTTCGTCACTGGCCACATCGCAGGGAAAGGTGATTTCGGAACCGCACTCGGCGGCCATCTTTTCCACACGCTCTTTCAATTTGTCATTCTGATAGGTAAAGGCCAACTCCGCCCCTTCGCGGTGCATGGCATTGGCGATTCCCCAGGCAATGGATCGATTGCTGGCCAAGCCGACAATCAGGGCCTTTTTGCCTTGTAAAAAACCCATAGCGTTCTCCTATATATAAGAATGAACCGGTCCAGTCCCACCCGATAGCGGGCCGAATCCGACGACAATCGCGCATGATATACCAAGTCTTGGTACCAGATAAACCTTGGTGTTGTGCTTGGGTCGTTTCTACAGGCACAGGCGGCAGCGCTGGATGGGGGACGCATACAGGTTGCTTAACAAACACAAAATAATAAGCGGAATCTAATCCTGGGGTGGAGTCGTGGCAGAATAACTGACTATAATGAATGCTTTATGGCAGCACGCAGTTATTCATCGATGAATTTTAGAACGTCACTCCTGGTTTCCATTTTGGGAATAAACGCCTCGTCTGTCTGGGCTGATCCGTCCGTTGCCCTGGGGTATACGCCTAAATATAAACCGGGTTTTGCGCACTTTGACTACGTTAACGCCGACGCCCCCGATAGCGATCAACTGATTTTGTCCGCTTTCGGGAATTTCGACAGCCTGAATCCATACACACTCAAATCCATAAGCGCCGACGGACTAGGTCTGCTGGTGTTCGAGAGTTTGATGATCCAGAGTCTGGACGAGCCCTACAGTCTATATGCCCATCTGGCGGAAGATGTGCAGTTGGCCAAGGATAAATTGTCAGTCGTATTTCGCCTTAATCCCAAGGCGCGCTTTTCCGATGGATCACCGGTGACAGCAGAGGATGTCAAGTTTTCCTACGATACCCTGGTCAGCGATCAGGCGCATCCTCAGTACCGCTTTTACTGGGCGGATATCAAAAGTGCGAAGGTACTCGATCGTATGACCGTGCGCTTTGATTTCGTCAAAGTGAATCCGGAGCTGCATATGCTGGCGGCATCCATTCCGGTCTTTTCACGAAACTGGCTCAAAGGCAAAAAGCTCAATGAAGTGTCGACCGAGTTGCCAATCGGCAGTGGTCCCTACGTGGTGGAAAAATACGATTTAAGTAAAAGCATCACGTATAAACGCAACCCCAACTACTGGGCACGTGACCTGAACACCCGCAAAGGAATGTTAAATTTTAAACGCATCACCTATAAGTACTACAAGGACAACATGGTGCGCCTGGAGGGATTCAAGGCAGGGGAGTTCAATTTTATCTGGGAGTTTAACTCCAAGCAGTGGGCGCGGGATTATACCGGCCCCCAATTCGAACAGAAAAAGATCCTGCGCCAAGAGGTCAAACACAGTAATAACGCCGGCATGCAGGGGTTTGCCTTTAATCTGCGTCGAGATAAATTCAAGGATGTGCGGGTCCGCCGTGCCATCACCCTGGCATTCGATTTTGCCTGGTCCAATCAAAAGCTGTTTTATGGCCAGTATCGCCGCTGTGACAGCTATTTCAGCAATAGTGAACTGGCGGCACGCGGAATACCACAAGGCGCAGAACTGGCCTTGTTGGAAAAGCATCGAAAATCGTTGCCCCCGGAACTATTTACACAGGAGTGGCGGCCACCGGTTACCGATCAAAGTGGCGACTTGCGTAAGAATCTGCGCCAGGCCAAGGCTTTACTGGAAGAGGCTGGCTGGAAGTATCGCGACGGCGCCTTGCGCAATAACAAGGGGGAGCCCTTGGAGTTTGAATTTCTGCTGGCNNATGAATTATCGAACGGTGGATGTGGCCCTCTATCAACGGCGCCAGGATACCTTCGACTTTGATATGCTGGTGACGTCGTTCGGCCAGTCACAATCACCGGGGAACGAGCTGATCAATCTCTGGCATTCGTCCACCGCCGAGCAGGAGGGTGCGGGGAACGTCTTTGGGCTCAAGAATCCGGTAATCGATGAATTGATACACCAGGTGATCTACGCGCCGGACCGCAAGCGCTTGGTAACCGCGGTGCGGGCACTGGATCGTGTGATGTTGTGGGGTGAGTATTTGGTGCCCAATTGGTACATCGATAGCCATCGTGTCGCCTATTGGGATATGTTTGAGTCACCGAAAAGTTTACCTCTTTACTTCAATGCTGACAGCTGGGTGATCCAGACCTGGTGGAAAAAATAGACTGAAATGGCCGGCTATATACTGAAACGTCTTTTGTTAATGATTCCGACACTGTTCGGTATCTTGTTGATTACCTTTGTTGTTACCCAGTTTGTACCTGGGGGGCCGGTCGAGCAGTTGGTGCATCAGTTGCAGGGGCGTGGTGCCGGTGGTGAGGCCAGCGGCTCAACCGTAACCCTGTATCGTGGAGATTCCGGGCTCGATAGTGAGCGCTTGGCGGAGCTGAAACGTCTGTACGGTTTCGATAAGCCTGCTCACGAACGTTTCTTCTCCATGATAGGCAATTATCTCACCTTCGATTTGGGCGAAAGTTATTATCACCATCGCTCTGTTATGGAGCTAATCGTTTCAAAGTTACCGGTATCCATCAGTCTGGGTGTTTGGACCTTTTTGATTGTATATCTGACTTGTATACCTCTGGGGATTACCAAGGCGGTGCGTGATGGCAGTCGTTTTGATGTGGTTACCAGCACCTTGATCCTGGTGGGGTACGCCATTCCCGGTTTTGTCTTGGGTATAACCTTGTTGGTTTTGTTTGGCGGTGGCAGTTTCTGGGACGTGTTTCCACTACGTGGCCTGGTTTCAGATAATTGGGAGCAACTGCCCTGGTATAGCAAAGTTCTCGACTATTTGTGGCATATGGTTTTGCCTATCACGGCATCAGTGGTGGGCAGTTTTGCTGTCATGACGATGTTGACCAAAAACAGTTTTCTGGAAGAGATACGCAAGCAATACGTGCTGACTGCCCGCGCCAAGGGGCTGAGTGAAAACCGGGTGTTGTATCGTCATGTATTTCGCAATGCCATGATTCCCTTGATAACAGGATTCCCAGCCGCCTTCGTCGGCGCCTTTTTTACCGGCAGCTTGTTGATCGAGACGATTTTCTCCCTGGATGGTCTGGGGCTGCTTTCCTACGAGTCCATTCTCAAACGTGATTATCCGGTAGTCCTGGGGGCCTTGTATCTCTTCACCCTGTTGGGCCTGATCGCCAAACTGCTTTCTGACCTCTGTTATGTGTTGATTGATCCGCGTATTCAATTCGAGTCTTTGAAGAAATGACAATCACAGAAGAAAACGCTAAACCACCTGTACACCTGTCGCCTGGTCAGCGTCGCTGGCGGCGCTTTCGCGCCAATCGGCGTGGATTCTATTCGTTGTGGATATTTTCCATTTTGTTTGTCCTGAGCCTGTTTGCCGAGGTCTTGAGCAATGACAAGCCCATCATGGTTTCCTATGACGGCGGCTGGTATTTCCCGATCTTCAAGGTCTATCCCGAGACCACCTTTGGCGGTGATTTCGACTC
>DKAX01000190.1 GCA_002450975.1 Proteobacteria bacterium UBA6915 | reverse complement strand
TTCATCGCCATCGGCCACAAGCCCAACACCGGCATTTTTGAAGGTCAGCTGGACCTGTCACACGGCTATATCAAGGTGAAGAGCGGCAGTGACGGCAACGCCACTGCCACCAGCGTACCCGGCGTGTTTGCCGCAGGCGACGTGGCCGACCACATCTACCGCCAGGCCATCACCTCAGCNNATCACCTGTTCGTGGATATAACCCTGCAAAAACAACAGATCGAACTGATCCAGGTCACGAAATTCGATCCCATACTCACGAATATCACCGACCGCTGTAGATTGCGCAGGTGTCCGTACATTACGCACCACGCCTTGCACGCGTATGTTTTCCCGTAACCCGCCATAGTGCAAGGCCATATCCAGCTCCACCACATCATCTGTAACAGCCCACTGATGGTGGGCCCAGACGCCGGCGCCGCGACTGCTGATATCACGCAATTGGGCATGCTCGAAATCACCATTTCCCGCTTGTGTTCGGTTGAACACGGCAATCTCAAGATCGGCACTGACACGCACAGCATTACGGATCGCCAGATGCTCCACCCGTTCAGGGTAGGCGATAGTCAATACTGCGTTGGGTGTAATAGCTACGCCTTCAACCAAGCCATGAAACCCTAACACTTGGTTGTCTGCCAAATAACGAAATTGCAGTCGGTCACCTTCCTGGATGTTGATAGGCATGCCCTGCTCCAGAGGCGTCGTAATGGAAATTGACTGCCCGGATTGCACGGCCAACACCTTGACACGAAACCGCTGCCAATGCCCCGCCTGTTGGCGCTGCATCTGCAACACATCACTCACTGCTATTTTTATCTGCATAACCTGCTCGACACTTTCAACATCTGCCTGCGAATTGACACATCTTAGTACACTTCATATTCTGCTCGGAGCCTAGCCATCCGGGACCCTCTCGCGTAATGAACAAGCTGTCCGGTTTTCGGATCGAAATCCTCGACGATCTCTCCTCTATTGAACCCGTCCAATGGAACGGCCTTGACCATCAGGGATTCCCCTTTAGTCGCTACGAATTCCTGCATGCCCTGGAACGCCATGGCTGCCTGGGTGCGGAGTTGGGCTGGCAGCCGCGACACCTTGCCCTGTTCGACCAGGATCAACTGGTTGCCGCCTGTCCTTTGTATTTGAAAACCAACAGTTATGGCGAGTTTGTCTTCGACTTTACCTGGGCCCACGCCTACGAACGGGCTGGCCTAGCGTACTACCCAAAACTGATTAGCGCCATCCCCTACACCCCCGCGGTCGGTCCTCGGTTATTGATTCACCCCGCCTACCAAGGACTTAACCTGGAGAACCAATTGATCGATGGGGCACTGGCCCTGGCGAGCCAACTGGGCGTCTCCTCCCTGCACTGGTTATTCCCCAATCCCGGGCAAATGACCCTATTGCACGACCATGGACTGTTGCAACGCAGCGACTGCCAGTTCCATTGGTACAATCAGGAATATCGCGATTTCGACGATTTTCTCGGTCGATTGACTGCCAATAAGCGCAAGATGATCAAGCGGGAACGACGCCGGGTGAGCGAAGCAGGCATTACCCTGGAAATCCGCCACGGCGACCAGATGGATGACCTCCTGTGGACCCTGTTCCACAACTTTTACAGCTCCACCTTCTGGCGTAAAAGTGGCATTCCCACCCTGAGCCTCGATTTTTTTCGCGAAATCGGCCGCACCATGGCCGACAAGGTGGTCGTGGTACTGGCCCGCCACGGCGAGAAGTATGTGGCGGCCGCCTTCAACCTGCGCGGCGACCACAGCCTGTATGGACGCCATTGGGGCTGTAACAGCGAATACCACAGCCTCCATTTCGAGGCCTGTTACTACCAGGGCATAGACTATTGCATCCGCCACGGCCTGAAGGTCTTCCAGCCCGGGGCTCAGGGGGAGCATAAACTGAGCCGCGGCTTTCTGCCCACTGTAACCCAATCTGCCCACTGGATTGCCCACCCCGGTTTCCACGACGCCATTGCCGACTTTCTGCGGCGGGAGACACCGGCCATCGACCATTATATGGATAGCCTGTGGGAGCACTCCCCCTACAAAGCGGACGACACCGCCAAAGCCCATGAGTGAGCGCCAACAGGACAACGAATTCGGCTTCCCTGACGTCAGCCAGGCCCTGGAGGAGCCCAACGGTCTGCTGGCCGTGGGCGGGGATCTCTCCCCAAAACGGCTGATACACGCCTATCGCCACGGTATCTTTCCCTGGTTCAATCCCGGCCAGCCAATTCTTTGGTGGAGTCCGGACCCGCGCGCCGTCCTGTTCCCCGACCAGCTGCGGGTGTCGCGCAGCCTGCGCAAACGTCTGCGCCAATGCGCTTTCCAGGTCACCCTCGATCACTCCTTCGAGGCGGTCATGCGCGCCTGCGCCGAACCCCGCCTCAATCAGTCCGGCACCTGGATCAGTGAAGAGATGGTCCAGGCCTATACACGCCTGCACCGCCAGGGNNCAATTACAACTTTGGGGATTCCAATTAATAGACTGCCAAGTGGAAACGGACCACTTGGCCAGCCTGGGCGCCACCACCCTGCCGCGGCACGAATTCATCGATCTGCTGAACCGTTGGTGTGAACTCCCGGGGCATGATGGACCCTGGCAATTTGATACAAATAGCAATGACTGGAATACCTAAAAATCTGGCTTTCTACGCCACACCGCCCCATGCCTGCAGTTATCTCGAGCAGCAACGAGCCGTCACGTTGTTCGCTGACCCGACCGCGGCCATCTCTGTCAGCCTGTACGATCAATTGAGCAAAATCGGCTTTCGCCGCAGCGGTGAACATGTCTATCTGCCACGCTGCCCCGATTGTCGCCTGTGCATACCGGCACGTATCCCGGTGGAGTCATTCAGGCTAAACCGCAGCCAGCAGCGTACTATGCGCAAAAACAGTGACTTGACGGCAGCCATTTGCGACGAAACGGAAATCGACGTGGATGAACATTATGCCCTCTACAGGCGTTATATCCAGCGCCGCCATCCCGGTGGCGGTATGGATGATTTTGAAAAACACCAATATCTGCAATTTGTCGATAGCAGCTGGTCCGATACCCGCTACGTGGAGTTCCGCCACCACGGCAGCCTGGTCGCCGTAGCCGTGGTTGATTTCCTGGAAACCGGGCTGTCGGCAGTCTATACGATCTACGACCCGGACCTGACTCAACGCAGCCTGGGCACGTTCGCGGTCTTGTGGCAGGCTGAATATTGTCGAGAACACGGCCTGCCCTGGGTTTATTTGGGTTATTGGATCCCGCAGAGCAACAAAATGCGCTACAAACAGCATTTTCGTCCCCTGGAACTCTATATGGACGGTCGCTGGCGACGCTATCACGACCAATTACCGCAATTAGAAGCACCATCTCCCTTGCCGGAACACGCCACCGCCTGCTAGCCGCTGGCGACGAAGGTGACCAAATGCGGCAAAATCCCCTGAATTGTCTACACTTGCAGCCGATAAAGTGTGCGCTGTGAGCTTCTACTTTGAAAATGTCGTCAAATTCAGGCATTATTGCGCACCACCCGAATAGGGTGTGCATCGTTTAATCCGACAACACTGGGAAAAGAGGACAGATGTCCAAAGAAGATAATATCGAGATGGAAGGCACGGTCATCGAGACCCTGCCCAACACTATGTTCCGCGTTCAACTGGAAAACGGCCACGTCGTGACCGCTCATATCTCCGGAAAGATGCGAAAAAACTACATCCGCATCCTGACCGGTGACACCGTCACCGTACAATTGACACCTTATGATTTAAGCAAGGGGCGCATTACCTACCGCGCACGCTGATCGATCCGGGCTCCAAGCCCAACAGTATCAGACCGGGGATCGGTCCCGGGGCGATCAAACCCCGGAACAGGCCTAGTGCACCAACTCCTTTTCATTTATCTCGAATCGCAGGTCACCATCGGTCTCAGTGATGGTGACATGGCCACCCTGGGCCAATCGGCCGAATAACAATTCGTCGGCCAACATGCGCTTGATCTTCTCTTCCACCACCCGGGCCATCGGGCGCGCGCCCATGGCTGGATCATAGCCGTGATTGGCCAGCCACTGGCGGGCACGGGCATCGACCGTCAGATGGACATGGCGCTCCAGCAGCTTGGTCTCCAGTTCGACAATGAATTTGTCAACCACGTGCATGATGGTGAGCTGATCCAGGGGTTTGAACTGGATAATGGCATCCAGACGGTTGCGGAACTCCGG
>DKAX01000248.1 GCA_002450975.1 Proteobacteria bacterium UBA6915 | reverse complement strand
GGGTATGCAGGAAATGCTCTATCCAACCAGTTACCTCAAGGGTAAGGGACTGGGTAAGGCGTGTGCCCTGATAACTGATGGGCGCTTTTCCGGAGGAACCTCAGGCCTGTCCATAGGCCATGTCTCTCCGGAAGCGGCGGAGGGTGGCGAGATTGCGCTCATCCGCGAGGGGGATACCATTGAGATCGATATTCCCNNAAAAACCGCCGCGGGCAAAGGCCGGCGGCGGTTTTTCACGTAGCTACGTCTCTGGTGGGCTACAAATCCCAACTACTCTTCTTACGGCCGCGTACTTTTGGCAGGATCAGGCCGATGATAATGCCTAGAACGATCACGCCGGCACCTGCCAAAAACCAGTCCTGGTCTGATTTGTCTTTCATGACCTGGATTTCCTGACGGGCCATATTAAGATCCTGTTCCAGGGTAACGGTACGATTGCGCAGCTCCTGATTTTCCTCATCCAGTTTGATCGGTTGGGCCGACACCTGACGCATGTGGTCGACCTGCTTGGTAAGCTTATCCGCACTGGACTGCAGGTTGTTACGCTCTTTTTCCAGCTCTTTTTTGTCGCCTTTGACGGCATCCAGCTCCTGTTTAAGCTGTTTATTCTCCTCTTTCATCTTTTCCAGACGGCTTTCGATGCGTTCCAGGCGGATGGAGGCGATAGGTTCTTCCTGAAGATATTGCGTGCGTACCCAGCCTTCCTTGCCATCGTCCGTTCTGACCTTGGCGAAGCCTTCGGCATCTTCTTCCAGCAATTCCATTTTGTCACCGCTCTTCAGGGATTTGATGATGGCAAATTGGTTACCAGCGCCCGTTCTTAAGGTGATAAATACCTCATCCACGACGTAACGGGTGGCTGCTTGCGATTGGCTGGCGAAGGCGCTAATTAGTAAAAAAGTTGCTAAAAGTGTTTTTTTAGTCATTAGAGGTTATTTTCCACACAGTATGTTTGCAATAGAGCGCTAATCATTCATAGTCTTTGCATAAGCAAGATTCAGACCGTACTTATTATAAAACAATCAGTTGATTGCAATAATTCTAACTTTTTATATGCGGTCGAAATAGACAAGATGGCACTAATATTAGCCTACTTTGTCACATTCTGCTTCATGATCAGGCGCTTGGCGAAATCCCTTTGTAACGAGTCCAAATAGTCTGAATAAATACCTGTTTAACCCTATTTCTCTAGGATATTTTCTTAGGATTGACGCATTCGGAAAGAATTTGTTATACAATTCTACCCCTTTGACGGGAGGCCCTATCGCGTGGGGTGGGGACAGATCTTTAGTTATTCAATACACAAGTAAAAAAGGATCGATAATGGCGGAGATGAAGAGAAAGTTTCTTGTCTTGTTGGCGTGTACAGCTGCTGGTTTGATGTCAGTAGCGGCGACCGCAGAAGAATTTGATGGTGACCCTATAGCAGGTAAGGATAAATCAGCCCTCTGTCAGGGTTGTCATGGTGAAAACGGTATCAGCGCCGACGCCACCTTCCCCAAGCTGGCGGGTCAGTTTGCCGGTTATATCAAGAAGCAAGTGTTGGATTTTCAGGCAGCCAAGCGTAATGACGATACCATGGCACCCATGGCGGCGACTGTGACCGAGCTGCAGGATCTTAAGGACATCGCCGCGTACTTTTCCAGCCAGCCCATCATGAAGGGCGAGGGCAAGGGCAAAGGTAACAAACTGGGCGAGGATATCTTCAAGAACGGCAATAAAGCCGGTGCCTATGGCTGTGCCAACTGCCATGGTTCTGATGGTAAAGGCCGCTCATCCAACAATCCTTTGTTTCCAGTAATCGGTGGTCAGCACAAAGGATATCTGGTTAAACAGTTAAATGACCTGAAATCCGGTACCCGTACCAATGATCCGGCCGGCATGATGGCAGACATCGCGAAGAAGTTGAGCGACAAAGAGATTGAAGCGGTAGCGGACTACGTTTCATCCCTGTAATACAGATGCGATAGAGACGAAAAAGGCGGTATTCTTCAATGAGTACCGCCTTTTTATTTGCCTGGCGCAGTCTGGATCTATCCGGCTAATCCCATGAGAAATTCCAATAGCGCTTTTTGTGAATGCAGGCGGTTTTCCGCCTCGTCCCAGACAACGCTGCTTGGTCCGTCAATAACAGCGGCGGACACTTCTTCACCGCGGTGAGCAGGCAGGCAATGCATGAACAAGGCCTCTTTGTTTGCACAAGCCATAATCCTCTCGTCGACGCAGAAATCGGCAAAGGCTGCAGCGCGTTGTTGCTGTTCCTCTTCCTGTCCCATGCTGGCCCAGACATCGGTCACGACTAAATCCGCACCGGTGGCGGCCTTAAATGGATCTTGGTATATATGTATCTGTTTGCCCGCAGTGGCTAGCACATCGGTATTGGGCTCGTACCCTTTTGGTGCGGCGATATTGAGTGTGAAACCCAACAGGTCAGCGGCCTCGATATAGGAGTTGCACATATTATTGCCGTCACCTATCCAGGCAACGGTTTTGCCCTGGATATCTCCGCGATGCTCAAAAAAGGTTTGCATATCGGCCAGTAACTGGCAGGGGTGGTGCAAATCTGTCAATGCATTGATGACGGGCACGCGTGAATGCGCAGAGAAGGTTTCGATTTTCTCGTGTTCATAGGTACGGATCATAATGATGTCCACCATACGTGACAAAACCCGAGCCGTATCTTCCACCGGTTCCCCTCGCCCCAGTTGGGTGTCTCGTGGAGAGAGGAAGATGGCATTACCGCCAAACTGATACATGGCTGTTTCGAAGGAGACCCGTGTACGGGTAGAGGATTTCTCAAATACCATGCCCAGGGTTTTGTTCTTTAACGGCTCATACAAGGTATTGGCTGCGCGCATGGCCTTCAACTCGATGGCGCGCCGTATCAAGCGGCGAAATTGCTCTGAGCTTAGGTCTCGTAGTGTTAAGAAATGGCGGACGGTCATGATTTACTCTTTACTGCTTAATGAAGATTGGCGACCTGACGGGAGTCAGGTCGCCTGGGATAGAAACCGTTCAGTAATTTGGCAAACGGTATCGATGATTTGGTCGGCTTGTGCCTGATCAATGATCAATGGTGGCAGCAGGCGAATCACTTTGTCGGCCGTGACATTGATCAGCAAGCCCTGCGCACGTGCATCGTGCACCAGCTGGCCGCAAGCCCTGTCCAGTTCTATGCCCAGCATCATGCCCAGTCCGCGAACATTGGCTACAGCGGGATTGTTGCCAAGTCTGGCGCGTAATTGGGTTAACAGGTATTCACCCATGTCACTGGCCTGTTTTACGAGATTTTCCCGAGTTAATGTTTTTACCACCGCCAGTGCGGTGGCGGTGGCCAGGGGATTACCGCCGAAGGTGGTGCCATGATTACCCGGTTGGAATACCTGGGCAGCTTCACCTTGTGCCAGACAGGCGCCGATCGGGAAGCCATTACCCAGCGCTTTGGCCAGGGTAACAACGTCGGGCAGTATGTCCTGATGTTGAAATGCAAACCACTGGCCAGTACGGCCCATGCCGGTCTGGATTTCATCCAGCATCAGCAGCCAGCCCTGACGATCGCATATCTGCCGCAATTGATGAAGGTAGTCTGGGGCCGGGACGTTTACACCACCCTCACCCTGAACTGGTTCCACCAAAATGGCGACCACCTCTTTGCTGTTTTTGGCAATATTTTCTATCGCCATCAAGTCGTTATAGGGGACGCGCAGAAATCCCGTCACGAGGGGCTCGAATCCAGCCTGTATTTTGCGATTGCCTGTGGCGCTCAGGGTTGCCAGTGTACGACCGTGAAAACTGCCTTCGCAGACTATAATCTGCGGATTTTGAACGCCTTTCTTGTGACCATAGAGACGGGCGATCTTGATGGCAGCCTCGTTGGCTTCCGCTCCAGAATTGGAAAAGAATACCCGCTCCATACCTGATACCTTACACAGTTCATCCGCCAGAGTTTGCTGATGGCGTACCTGGTACAAATTGGAGGTATGCAACAAGGTACCGGCCTGGCGGCAAATAGCATCTGTAACTGCCGGGTGGCTGTGGCCCAGGGAGCAAACGGCAATACCGGCAATGGCATCCAGGTACTGTTTGTCCTGTTCATCCCAAAGCCAGGCACCTTCGCCCCGGGCGAAGGTAATGGGTTGGCGGGCATAGGTTGTCATCAAGTGATCGGTCATCTCTCTGTACCCAAAAACTAAAATGGCAGTCCTATGGACCGCCATTTTTGTGAGTTAAGGGTCGATTCTATCGATTCGATTCCGGCTAATCAATATTTCCCCAAGGGAACTGAGTGGAAATTGCCAATAAAAAGGGCACCTTTCGGTGCCCTTTGCGACAAATTCCGCCGTTTTTTACACCAGCAGGAAGGCGCCGTGGGAAGAGGCCGCCATGAAAAACAACATGGGGATAGACAAGGCGGTGTTGGTGCGTGAAGCCAGGAAAGCAACACGGCGGGCCTTGTTTTTCTCTTCGTCGGTGGCAGAGACCATACCCAGAATCTTTTTCTGGTTGGGCCAGATCAGAACCCAGACATTAAACAGCATGATCGTGCCCAACCAGGCACCCAGGCCGATAATGGCGGAGGCACCCTGTAAAGTGAACGCAGCGACGAAGTTTGAACCAAGCAAACCGGCGCCGGCCAACCAGGTTACCAGGGCCGCCCAGCGGAACCACAGCAGAGCGCGAGGGGCGACATACTTGGTGATACCGGCGCCGCCAGGACCACCGGAGTCCTTGGCTGCAGCTGCCAGGGCGGGCACTTGCACGAAATTAAAATAGTAGAGCAGGCCAATCCAGGTGATACCGGCCAGGAAATGCAACCAACGCTCGCCAAACTGTAATACTTCCATTGAATTCTCCTTTGTTTTATCTGTTATTAATTACGCGCCAACCAGGGATTTGGCGATGAAGGCCAGGATCAGCGTCAGGACCAGGCCGGTGGCGATGGTGCCAACAATGGAATCAAGTGGATTTTTCATGTTGTTTACCCTTCAGAGTTATTGGAATACGTAGCGAGATCAGGTGGTATACCTGATTCAATTGATGGGTCATTAAGATAGGGCTTTAAGTACTATATTGCAACAGGAATTTTAGAGTCTGCTTATTTAGTTGCGTCGGCTGGGATGTGTATTTCTGATAAAGTAAGTCGTATCACTTTATTGGGTTATCTATGGACGCGATTAGCTTGGCCCTGTTTGCCAATCGAATTACCGCCGTTTGCGACGAGATGGGGGTGGTACTTCAGCGTGCCGCCTTTTCACCTAACATACGTGATCGGCTTGATTTTTCCTGTGCAATATTTGATCGACAGGGACAGTTGTGTGCGCAGGCCGCTCATATTCCCGTGCATTTAGGCAGTATGGCCTATGCCATGGCAGGTTTAGTCAGCGCAATGGAATGGTCTGAAGGGGATATGGTTGTTCTCAATGATCCCTTTCAGGGGGGGACACATCTGCCGGATGTCACACTGATTGCGCCGGTATTTGTAGATGGACAGTTGAGCGCCTTTGTCGCCAATCGTGCTCACCACGCGGATATCGGTGCCCATTCGCCGGGCTCCATGCCGATCTCCACAACACTTGAACAAGAGGGGCTGCTCATTCCGCCAACCTACCTGATGCGTGCTGGTCGTCTGGAGCTGGAGTTTTTTACCCAAATCACGGGGGTGGCCCATAATCGCCAGGCTTTTAGTGGAGATTTTCAGGCCCAGATCAGCGCCAATCGTACTGGCACGGCCCGATTAAGCACCTTAATCACACAGATGGGGCGACAGGAGTTTTTTGTTGGGTTGAAAGCACTGAACCTATACGGCGAGCGTCTGGCAAAAGTGGCGCTGTCGGCCATACCCGAGGGAAAATATACCTTTCAGGATGTCATGGATGATGACGGTCAGGGACATGAAGATATAGTAATTTCAGCAACCCTGACTGTCGGTGAAGGTCAGGTGTATGTGGATTTCACTGGTACGGCTGGGCAGGTAGCGGGGAATATCAATTGCCCGTTGTCGGTGGCTGCTGCCGCTGTCTTCTATGTGTTTCGCTGTTTGATGCCGTCGCAAACCCCGGCTTGCGCCGGATCTTTTCGCCCCATTAGCCTTAGCGCCCCACCCGGTTGTCTTGTCAATGCCTTACCACCCGCTGCCGTAGCTGCCGGTAATGTGGAGACCAGCAGCCGGATAGTGGATGTGATAATGGGAGCGCTGGCCCAGGCCATGCCAGAGCGCATGTGCGCCGCCAGTCAGGGGAGTATGAACAATCTGGCCATGGGAGGGCGAGATAAACAGGGAAGTTGGGATTACTACGAGACTATGGGAGGGGGCATGGGAGCAGGGCCTGAATTCCCCGGATTGAGTGCGGTGCAGACCCACATGACCAATACCTTGAATACCCCGATTGAGATACTTGAGCTTAACTATCCCTTGCGCCTGCACCAATATAAAATCCGCCGCGGATCGGGAGGGGCTGGATTTCGTCCTGGCGGCGATGGACTGATTCGTGAATTCGAATTCCTGCGACCGTCTGCGCTCACTTTGTTGACCGAGCGTCGTATCCGCTCGCCTTGGGGATTGCAAGGTGGGCACCCGGGTAGTGTGGGAGAAAATCGCTTGAATAACAGGCTATTGCCTGCCAAGGTGGAGATGCGTGTTGCCAGCGGCGACCGCCTTTTGGTGGTCACACCCGGTGGCGGTGGCTGGGGTACCCCGGAGCACTAGTCTCTCGACTTGCTGAAAAAGTAATACCTGAGTAAACTAGTCATAAATAACAGCCCTTGATATTGCTCTATTTGGCCATATCTTATAAACGACGTGTTGCGCGCAATTTATTTATATATAAAGAGGTGAATGAATGGACGTTTTGGAACGTATCCGTAAACAGGTGGAGGAAAACCCCATCGTGCTCTATATGAAGGGTACCCCCCAGTTTCCCAGTTGTGGTTTTTCCATGCGTGCCTCCCAGGCCCTGGGTGCGTGCGGCGTGGAATTCGCTTATGTCAACGTCCTGGAAGATCCTGAGATTTTTGAAAATCTGCCCCGTTTCGCCGATTGGCCGACCTTTCCCCAGCTTTATATCAAGGGTGAGCTGGTTGGTGGCTGCGATATAACCCTGGAGCTTTACCAAAGCGGTGAGTTGCAGAAAATGGTCAAACAGGCTGTTGCCGACGAAAAATCTGCCTGATAGCCAGCGTTACGAAAATGAAAAAACCGTGTGAACGTCAAAGCTCACGCGGTTTTTATTTGCATGTCCCACATGTTGACCACTTTGCAGAATAACTCGGCAGTGCGCTCCGCATCGTAGCGGGCGGAATGGGCGGCTGTCTCATCCCAATGGATTCCCGCGGCCTTACTGGCACGCGACAGAACCGTTTGCTTGAAAGCGAGTCCACCTAAAGTTGCTGTGTCAAAGGTGCTGAACGGGTGAAAGGGATTACGCTTGATTTGGGTACGGTCGACGGCGGCGTTGAGAAAGCCCAGATCGAATGATGGATTGTGCCCAACCAGGATGGCGCGGGTACAACCGTTTTGTTTTACCGCCAGGCGCACCTCTTTGAATAAATGGTTCAATGCCTCTTTTTCATCAACAGCTATGCGTAGCGGATGAAAGGGATTGATACCGGTAAAGGCCAAAGCCGCCTCTTCCAGATTGGCACCTTCGAAGGGTTTGACATGGAAGGCCATGGTCTGAAACGGTTCGAGTGAGCCTTCATTGGTTACGTGCAGGATGACTGCCGCAATCTCCAGCAAGGCATCGGTCTTGGCGTTGAAACCGCCCGTTTCCACATCCACCACCACGGGCAGAAATCCCCGGAAACGCTTGGACATGATGCGTTGCCGTGTGGTGAGCTTCTGATTGGGCTCGTCGTTATGCCAGTCGCCATTGGACATGTTGTCCCGCCCTCAAAGGTATTAAGACATCCTTGCCTATGGTGATCTCTTTGGCCACGGGAACTTGTTCCCTGACCAGGGTGATTTTGTCGGTGTTGCGCGGTAACTGGTAATAATCTGGTCCGTTGAAGCTGGCAAAGGCCTCGAGTTTGTCCAATGCGCCGATCTGGTCAAATGCCTCGGCGTAGAGCTCGATAGCAGTGTTGGCCGTATACATGCCGGCGCAGCCACAGGCCGTTTCCTTGGCAGCGCGTGGGTGCGGTGCGCTGTCAGTGCCAAGAAAAAAGCGTTTATCACCACCGCGTATCACCGCAAGCAAGGCTTGACGGTGCCTTTCCCGTTTCAAGACCGGCAGGCAGTAGTGGTGCGGTCGGATGCCTCCCACAAGCATATCGTTGCGATTCATCAACAGATGGTGGGCGGTGATAGTAGCCGCCAGGTTTTTCTCCTGTGTCAGGACGTAGTCACAGGCGTCGGCGGTGGTGATGTGTTCAAAGACAATCTTCAGTTCCGGCAGGCGTGCGCGCAGCGGGATCAGCTGTTGCTCGATAAAGACTTTTTCCCGATCGAAGATGTCCACGTCTTTGTTTGTGACCTCACCGTGAATCAGCAGGGGCATACCCAGTTCAGCCATGGCCTCCAGGGCGGGTTGGCATTTTTTTAGATCGGTCACACCGGAGTCGGAATTGGTGGTGGCGCCTGCGGGATAGAGTTTGCAGGCGCGCACATGGCCGCTGGCCCAGGCTCGTTTTATCTCTTCTGCCGGTGTGTTGTCGGTCAGATACAAGGTCATCAAGGGGGTAAACTGGTGTTCTGCCGGTGCGACAGCCAAAATGCGTTCGCGGTATGCCAGCGCCTGAGTGGTCGTGGTGACCGGCGGCGCCAGATTGGGCATGACAATGGCGCGGGCAAAACGCTTGCTGGTATCGGGAAGTACGGCCTTCAGGGTCTCGCCATCGCGCAGGTGCAGGTGCCAGTCGTCGGGGCGGGTAATGGTTATGGACTCCACAAATGCCTTTCGTTGCTATGAGGGGCTGACTAAACTAAAGAGTATATCGAGCGGCGTATTTTATCCGGTATCGGCCGGTAGCGCACCCGCTGAAACAGATTTAGGAAGGTTTTTATCATGCGAGTCACCCGAATCTTTGTAGACCAGGCCATCGCCACCGGTCAATCCCTGGAACTGAATGACAAGGCTGCCCACTATTTAAGCCAGGTATTACGCCTGCAACCCGGGATGTCGGTGGTTTTGTTTAATGGGCGGGGCGGTGAATATACAGGTCAGGTTCAGATCAGCAATAAGCGTCGCGTTGTGGTGGATGTCAGCGATTTTGACGGGCGTGATGTGGAGTCTCCCGTACAGGTTGTGTTGGCTCAAGGAATATCCCGCGGTGAACGCATGGATTATACCTTGCAGAAGGCTGTGGAATTAGGTGTCAGCGCCATTGTGCCGCTGGTCACCGAGCGTTGNNGCTACCTTGTCTCACTGGTTGACACAGGTACAAGCCGACCGCTGTGTGGTGCTCGACCACCAGGCCAGGCAATCTTTGGCCGGTCTTGATGGTGAACCGGGCCAGAGCGTGGTGCTGCTGGTCGGGCCAGAAGGTGGTTTGAGCGATGTGGAGCTGGGGTTGGCGCGAGAATTCGGCTTTTTACCTGTGCACATGGGGCCCCGTATCCTGCGTACCGAGACCGCTGCCATGGTGGCATTATCGATAATTCAGGCGCGCTGGGGTGACTTGCGCTAATAACTCTTGTTCGTCGCGCAGATAATTTCTGCGCGTGTCGGTGTAGTTGAGTCGCTGCAACATGTCGGCGGCATAGGTGAAAAGCACATCCGATTCGTCATCGCTCAATTGGTATAATTCGGCCTCTTTTCCATCCCACGGATTAACGCTGGGTATAGTCGTTATGCTGTCGTTCTTGTTGTCCCCAATGTGCCGGTGCAGGTTGCACAACAAATCACTATTGTTTCCAAATAGATGTTCATAGCGTACTACCATGCAGGGGGAGTCCAGTTGGTTAAGTTGGTTTAACATGGTTTGTATTTGCTGTGACCACTCACTAGCGAATCGACGACAATCGTTGATGCTGTGGACAACGCCGGCAGACTTCGCCTGACGTGCGGCATCGAATAAATTGCGATAGATAAATAGGTATCGGGCGCTGGTGAATCGATGGGAGAGGTATTTAAACAGGGATTCACTTAGTGTGGAAAAATACATACCCCAATGACGGATTAACTTCCTCTGTGCTGGTCCCTCAAATGGTATTTGCTCTATGGTCAATTTACCTTCCGCGAGTTGTTGCAGCAGTATGGGGTCTTGTCTGACGATTCTGATCGGGTAATGAAGATTTATATGCCGTTGCAGCACTTCCGCGCCACTGTACATCGCAGGAGCAATGATAAAGGTCGGTCCGCTAGTGGATTTATGATTCAATATTGTGCTCATAGGTCGTCAGCAGGCAGAAGATAGTAGTGTGATGGAATTTGCAGAATGCATGCCATGCGTGGTATTCGCCCCATGGGCGCTATTGGGGGACCATAAGTGGGAGGGGGAGAGGCAGGGCTTGCCGTAGTCATGGCAGATTATGCCGATAGGGATTGCCGGTGATAGAGGTAAAATGAGCGCCGTATTGGTCGGCAGAATAAAAGTATAATTAAGAAGCTTGGGATATTGGTCGATATCCTGGAGAATGTGCGGCTCTGGTTGTGGTGGTAAACGATGGTGCGGTTTGTTTTTTCAGTTATTCTGTTTTGCGGTAGTTTCGGCGTTGTGTCGGTTTCTATGGCAGTTTGTCAGTCGGACGGTCGTTTTGAGGTCAAGGCCGACGGCACTATTCTGGATAAAAAAAGTGGTTTGCAGTGGATGCGTTGTCCCTTGGGTATGGAATTAGATGGGCAGGAGGGGAGTTGTTCCGGGGCTGCCTCACGTTACTCCTGGTTTGATGCACGCAACGAGGTAGCGGGATTTAACCGGCATGGATTCGCCGGCAAGCGCGACTGGCGTATGCCGCAGATCGACGAACTTATGACATTGGTTGACAAGGGGTGCTTTAATCCTGCCATAGTCAATGAGGTTTTTCCCAGGACGCCCCCTTCGGCGTTTTGGGCGGTGGAAGAAGTCGCGCAAGAGCAGCCTCGTACCTGGGGTTGGGTTGCTCATTTTTATCACGGCAGCCAATATGTCAGTAACAAAGCCAAGGAATGGCCGGTGCGACTGGTACGCGGTCAATTAGGCAAATAAACTCGTTATCATGAACCGCTAATCTATATCGACTGTCTCATCACGGCCTTCTTCCACGGTCAAATTCAGTGTTGTGGTAAACGCCAATTCGTTGTTGCGGTCCGGTTGATCAATATCGGCATTGCAGACCACCGCCAGGGTATAGTCGCCGGCAGGGATGAATCCCAGGGTGTAGCGCCTGTTGCTATCAATCAATGTGCTGGTCAATGGATTGGGTATCTGTCCGTCGATATCATCAGTATCCGAATCGTGTCCCTTGAACAGGTAAACAGCATTAGAATCCGTGCAATCCGTTCCGGTTAAATGCGTAGTTGCTACGGTGCCACTGATTTGTGACGACTTGGAGGTTTCTACCATGCGTGTAACCGGTGACAGGGTGTATTCACTGGTGCCGCTGTTGTAGGTCAGCGAGCCGCGCAGGTCGATGTCGACGGTGTAATCATTACCGGTAGAATCCACGTTATTTTCGTCACTGGTGGAGTAATCCAGTGTAAAGATTGCTCCTCGGCTGGTGACCTCGACAAGAAATGTTTTCTTGATGGTTAGCCCGTCGTCCATATTGTCCAATACAAGATTTGATGTGATGCCATCTTTGGTGGTGACCGTGTGGTCACTGGCTGTGTCACTCAGTTTTAGTGTCAATTGTTTGTATTCGCCGGCGGGCAAAGATAGATGATCCAAGACCAGGGCTCGTGTGCCGTTGATTTGTTTTGCGAGGTCTATACTTTTGTTTACCGTTAACGAAGATTCAACGACCTTATCATCGTCGGCTCTGGTCAGTGCATAACCGGTGAAGGTCAACTTTAACGAGCTAATATCGTCGGTGGGGGCGTCGGTAATGCCGACGGTTAAGGAGCCTAAGTTGTCGCATCCACTGACCAACAACAGAGTCAAAAGGAAAAGTGGTATCGGTAAACGTGCAATGGATTCCTTGAAAACCTGCATAATACTGCTTCCTAAGTTATTTACCTGGTTTTGTCTGAAGTGGCTTCATCACGACAAGCGATATGCCGCAGTCAGCCGGTGAGTCGAACATAACAAGTGTATCGGTGCTTGGCAATCAGCGTTTTATCCAGCCTCGGTTTTTCAAGAACTGCAGGGAAAAACGCACGCCAAAGCCGGTGATGTCGCTGGGAATATGGGCCAACCCCCCTTTATGTTTACCCGCCGCCAGGTCGATATGCAGCCAGGGCGTTTGTTTGGGCAGGAATTTTTGTAAAAAACGTGCGGCAAGAATATGGTCGGCCTCGTTGCCCAGGGTGCATTGTTTGATATCGGCAACTTCGCTGTCCAGAGATTCGTCATAGTCGGGGTCGTTGGGGAAGGGCCACACTCGCTCTCCGCTATCCCGTCCTGCCTGAGTGGCCTCAGCCAACAGTTGTTCCTGGTTGGAGAAGGCGCCACTATAGGCCGTACCCAATGCCTGGATACAGGAGCCGGTCAGGGTGGCGTAGTCTATGATCAGCTCGGGTTTGGCGCGTGCCGCCAGGGTAAGGGCATCAGCCAAAATCATGCGCCCCTCGGCGTCCGTATGGACGATCTCTATGGTCGTGCCATTGAGGGCGGTGACCACATCATTTTGTTTATAGGCCAGCGGGCCGATATGATTTTCCGTCAAGGCCAGCCAGCATTCGACCCTGACCGGGGCCTTGGCTGTGCTGAGTGCCAGCAAGGTGCCCAGCGCAACGGCGCTGCCCTCCATATCCTCGTGCATGCCGTGCATGGATGAGCTTCCCTTGAGGTTTATGCCACCGGTATCGAAACAGACACCTTTCCCCACCAGAGCCAGGTGGTGTTTGGCGCCCCGCGGTGCGTAGCTAAGCTTGATTATCGCTGCCTGCCCGCTGGGGTCGCCTTGTGCGACGGCACAAAAAGCGCCGGCCCCTAGTCGTTTGAGTTCTTTAAAAGGATAGGTTTTGACGTCCCAGCCCTGGTTTTTGGCTAACTGCACGATACGTCGGCGATAACGCGCCGGTGTCAGCTCGTTGGCAGGGAGTGCGGTGAGACTGCGAGCCAGATTGTTACCCCGAGCTTCGCATAACCGGTGGTGCACTTGCGAGGGCTTGAGTTGGCCATAAAAGGTAATGGTAAGAGCGTTCTTGCTGGCTATTCCGTCGGTTTTATAGTGAGGCAGACGGTGATTGGTCGCCAACAGGGCGCTATATAAAGAATCTATACAGCGGTGCGCGGTTTCAGTCGGCAGGGTATGCAGGTTTACGTTCAGATTGTCTGATGGATAATGGGCGAGGGTTTTAAGTAGATTGCGCGCCTGGGTCAGCGAGTCGAACACCGTATCCAGTTTCAGTCGAAAAACACAGATTACTGTGCCCGTCCCATTGGGTAATTCTGTGGTAAAGATAGGGTTGTTCAGGTTGTGTTGGCTGCGCCGGCGTAATCTTGTTTGCAGTACATCACTGTAACCGGGTAACTGCTGTTCGTTTACGGACAAGTGTTTGCCTGTTACAGGTATGATGATGAGCGGCAGTTTGTCGATTTGTGCGCGAGTTAACGGGGATGTATGAAAAAAGATGTTAGTTCGGTTGGTCATAGAATAGGTAATAATAATGTGTGATTACAGGTCCTTACTTGACCTGGACATACAAAACGCCGATGATAGCGCGTTTTTATGCCCGCAGGTACGGGCATACCCCGGTTTTTCCCTTTAAGTTCATGAGAAGTAAGAAGAGTAAGGAGCTCCATGAATACCGCAGATAAAAAACGGTTAGTGCGTGAAATGCTTTTTGCGCGCCGTTTCGAAGAACGTTGTTATGAGGCCTACGTCGAGCGCAAGATCGGGGGCTTTTTGCACCTCTATCCTGGACAAGAGGCTGTTTGCCACGGCGTGATGGAGGCGGCACGACCCGGTCGTGACTATGTCATCACCGGATACCGCGACCACGTCCATGCCATCAAGTGTGGCGCTGACCCTAAAGAGGTGATGGCTGAGTTGTACGGTAAAGAGACCGGTTCCAGTAAGGGCCGTGGTGGTTCCATGCACATCTTCGATGCCAAACACCGCTTCATGGGCGGTTATGCCTTGGTGGGTGGCCCTTTCCCGTTGGCCGCCGGCATTGCCAAAGGCATCAAGCTCAAGGGTGAAGACGATATCTCTATTTGCTTTTTGGGTGACGCGGCCAACAACCAAGGCACCTTCCATGAGTCTCTGAACATGGCCAAGGTGTGGAGCCTGCCCGTATTGTATATCTGTGAAAACAACCTCTACGGTATCGGTACCCGTATCGATCGTTCCACCGCGGTTGTCGATCAGTATAAGCGCGTCAGTGGTTACGATATCCCTGCGGCTCAGACCGACGGTCAGGATATCGAAAAGGTCTATGAGGCGGCCAAGATTGCCGTTGACCATGTCCGTTCCGGTAAAGGCCCCTACTTTTTGGAGCTGATGACCTACCGTTATCGCGGCCACTCCATGTCCGAT
>DKAX01000073.1 GCA_002450975.1 Proteobacteria bacterium UBA6915 | reverse complement strand
TCAAGAACATCAACTCCTTCCGCTTCGTCGAACGCGCCATCAACTACGAGATCGAGCGTCAGATCGACCTGCTGGAAGAGGGTGGCACAGTGGTACAAGAGACCCGTCTCTACGACGCCGACAAGGGCGAGACGCGCTCCATGCGCTCCAAAGAGGAGGCGATGGACTATCGCTACTTCCCCGATCCCGACCTGTTGCCGCTGGAAGTGGAAAAGAGCTTCATCGATCAGGTGGCCAAGACTCTGCCCGAGCTTCCCGATGTGAAGAAGCGCCGTTTTATGGATGAGTACAAACTCTCCGCCTACGATGCCGGTGTCCTCACCGCCAGCCGCGAACTGGCGGCCTATTATGAAGAGGTGGTCAAACGGGCTGGCGGTGTTGAACAGGCCAAGCTGGTGGCCAACTGGGTCAACGGTGAACTGGCCGCCGGTTTGAACAAAGAGAATCTGGAGATCGGTGACTCGCCGGTCAGCGCCGCCATGTTGGCGGGCATGATCACCCGCATCGCCGACAACACCATCTCCGGTAAGATCGCCAAGACTGTGTTCGAGGCCATGTGGCGCGGCGACGGTGATGCCGACAAGGTGATCGAGAGTCAGGGCCTGAAACAGGTGACCGATACCGGCGCCATTGAGAAGATCATCGACGAAGTCATCGCCGCCAATCCGCAACAGCTGGAGCAATACCGCAGCGGTAAGGACAAACTGTTCGGCTTCTTTGTTGGTCAGGTGATGAAGGCCACCCAGGGCAAGGCCAACCCCGGTCAGGTGAATGATCTGCTCAAGAGCAAACTCGACGGCTAGTGTAGTAAGGAGTAGTCAATGAGTGATCGAGACCGGCTCACCCGGTTCATGTTTGAACAAGAGCCGATCCGCGGCGAGATCGTGCATCTGGATGCGAGCTGGGCCGAGGTGTTGCAGCGCCACACCTATCCCGTTCCGGTGCGCGATCTGCTCGGCCAGATGATGGCGGCGGCGGTGTTGTTATCCGCCACCCTGAAGTTCGACGGTTCGCTAATCATCCAACTGGAGGGCAGCGGCCCGATCGAGCTGATGGTGGTGGAGTGCACCAGCGGACGCGCCCTGCGCGGTGTGGCACGCTTTAAGTCTGATATCACGGAGGGCGGTTTCAAGGATCTGGTCGGCGATGGACGCATGGTCATCACCATCGACCAGAACGGCAACGGTCAACGTTATCAGGGCATCGTCGAAATCACCGGCGACACCCTGGCCGATGCCTTGCAACACTATCTGCATTACTCTGAACAGCTAGACACCTTGTTGGTGCTGGCGGCCAACAGCCACCGTGCCGTGGGTATGCTGTTGCAACGCCTGCCGGGGGATCTGCATGATGAAGATGCTTGGCAGCGCGCCCAACAAGTCGGTGCCACTGTGACCATCGACGAGCTGGACACCCTCGACGCCGAGCAAGTCATCTATCGTCTGTTCCACGAAGAGACCATCCGCCTGTTCGACAGCGAGCCGGTAATCTTCCGTTGTTCCTGCACCGCGCAACGCGTCGAGACCATGCTGCTCACCCTGGGCAAAGACGAAGTGCAGTCCATCCTCGACGAACAAGGCCTAGTCAGTATCGACTGCGAGTTCTGCAATCAACACTACCAATACGACGCCATCGACATCCAACAACTGTTCGCCGACAAGGTGCAGCCGAGTGTGCCGAAAACGCGCCACTGACATCCCGATAGATGACAGGGGTCAACTCATCTCCACAGTCAAGCTAAGCACCTGTTCACCCTGAAAACGAAACGCCGCCATTTGTAACACCCCTTGGGTGTTGAGTGAGATGATGATTTGCGGCAGTTGGGGGTAGCCCGATTCGTGGATGTCGTGCAGTGAGGGTTGGGCGTCGGTGTGGGGGTGGGAGTGGTAGATGGCGTAGAGGGTTTCGCCGTGTTCGCGCATGCGGCGCATGGCTTCGATCTGTTCGTGTGAATCCATGAGGAAACGGTATTCATCGTTGCGTGCGACGTTTTTGACGGGGTAGCAGCGGCTGGGTGTGCCGTTGACGGCGCTGATCAGGCCGCAGACTTCGTGGGGCTGGTGTTGTTGCGCGTGGCTCAGCAGTTGATTGACCAGGCTGCGTTGCAGTTGGATAGTTTCGGTCTTCGCGCTCACGGAGTTACTCTTTGCCGCCACATACGGGGCAATGGGGGTCTTTGCGTAGTTTGACGACGCGCCATTCGGCGTAGGCGGCGTCGTAGACCATGAGTCTGCCGGTCAGCGGTTTGCCCAGGCCGCTGATGACCTTGAGTGTCTCTACGGCTTGCAATGATCCGATGACGCCGACTACCGGTGCCAGGATGCCGCTTTCGCTGCAACGCAGCTCTTCATCGCCTTCGTCGCGATAAAGGCAGCGGTAGCAGGGGTCTTCATTGCCTTGGTTGGCGAATACGGCCACTTGACCTTCCAATCGAATGGCGGCGCCGGAGACCAGTGGTTTGCGGGCCTTGACGCAGGCGCGGTTGAGCTGGAAACGGGTGGTGAAGTTGTCGCTGGCGTCGACTACCACATCGATGTTGTGCAACAGCTCATCCAGGCGGGCATCGCTGAGGCGTTCGGCCAGGGTGGTGATTTTGATTAAAGGATTGAGTTGGCTGAGGCGTTTCCGTGCCGACTCCACCTTGGGGCGGCCGATGTCGTCGTTGCTGTGGACGATCTGGCGTTGCAGATTGGTGAGGTCGACGTTGTCGTCATCCACCAGGGTGAGGTGACCGACGCCGGCCGCTGCCAGGTACATGGCCACGGGGGAGCCGAGGCCGCCCATTCCGATGATCAGCACACGCGCCTGGTTGATGCGCTGTTGTCCGGCGATATCCAGATTGGGCAGCATGATCTGCCGGCTGTAACGTAGCAGTTGTTGGTCGTCCATCGCGGTTTCTTAAAGATATTTGCGTAGGTGGCGCGGTCGCGTGTCACGGCAGCCGTGTTGCGTGTGCAAATAGCGGTTAATAAAGACCTCCAGGGTGGAGGCGTTCAGGTGGTCGTGTAACCCGAGGTTGATCAGCTGTGTCTCTTCCGTGTAGTAGTAGAGGGAGCGTTTGATCTTGTGCAGCAGGCTGTTGTCCAGATGCAGACCCAGTTCGAACAAGGCCTGTTCCATGATGCGCAGGGTGATCAGGCGGATGTCATAGACCACCGCGACCGCCGCCTCGTGCAGGCGCTCCAGCGATTGAATACCCTGGGCGCTCTGCAATATCTGGCAGGCCTCATGGGCATAGTCGTGATCACCGATCCGGGAAAAGAGGATCTCACGGGTTTTGATCAGTTCTCTTTCCTGTCCTTCCATAACGACATGCTAGCCATTGGCAGGTTTTATTCAAGCAGTTTTCCGCCTGCGCTCTTTATTCAGGTCTGCGCCCCAGGGTGACGCGTTCGTGGCCTTGCAGGTCTTTGACTGTCTCCACCTGGCGAAACCCCGCCTGGGTCAGCAGTTCGCGCAGCGCCTGGCCTTGTTGAAAACCGTGTTCCATCAACAGCCAGCCCTGGGCAGCCAGATGGGTAGGGGCCTGTTGGATGATGTGGCGCAGGTCGGCCAGGCCGTTGTCGGCGGCGGCCAGGGCGCTGCGGGGTTCAAAGCGCAGGTCGCCTTGTTGCAGATAAGGGTCATCCTCGGCCACGTAGGGCGGGTTGGTGACAATGATGTCCGCCACTACGGTGTGCAGATTTTGGTACCAGTCGCTCTGGCGGAACTCGACAGAGGTGACGTTGTTGAGCCGGGCGTTCTCCTGGGCAATCTCCAGGGCCGCGCTGCTCTGGTCGACGGCAATGACGCGGCAGGCAGGGCGCTCCTTAGCCAGGGCCAGGGCGATGGCGCCGGTGCCGGTACCGAGGTCGACTATGGTCCAGCGGGCGTCGGCGGGGATGCGGGCTAGGGCTTGTTCCACCAGCAGTTCGGTCTCAGGGCGGGGAATCAGCGTGGCCGGGGTGGTCTTGAGGGTCAGGCTCCAGAACTCGCGAGCGCCAAGCAGGTAGGCGATGGGCTGGCCCTGGCGGCGCTGTTCAATCAATTCCTGAAAACAGTGCCATTGCGCGGATTCCAGCAGCCGCTCCGGCCAGGTGCGCAGTTGGCTGCGGCTCAGGCCGGTGCAGTGTTGTAAAAGTAACTCGGACTCCAGGGCGGGGTTGTCGACCTGCACCTCCAGCTGCTGGCGCCCCCACCGTGCTACCTGTTCGATGGATTGTGTCGGGGGCTTAGTCACCCAGGGCGGCCAGCTGGTCGGCCTGGTATTCCTGAATCAGCGGTTGGATCACCTGATCCAGGTGACCGGACATGATGTCGTCCAGGCGGTAGAGGGTCAGGCCGATGCGGTGATCGGTAAGACGGCTCTGCGGATAGTTATAGGTACGGATCTTTTGCGAGCGATCGCCGCTACCAACTAATAGACGGCGCGCCTCGGTCTGTTGGCTGGCCTGTTTTTCCTGTTCGGCCGCCAGTAGGCGGGCGGACAGCAGTGACATGGCCTTGGCGCGGTTCTTGTGCTGTGAGCGTTCATCCTGGCATTCCACCACGGTGCCGGTGGGCAGGTGGGTGATGCNNGTCTTGTTGACATGCTGACCGCCGGCACCGGAGGCGCGGAAGGTGTCCACTTTCAGGTCGGCCGGGTTGATCTCGATCTGATCGATCTCGTCCACCTCGGGCATGATGGCCACGGTACAGGCGGAGGTGTGGACTCGCCCCTGGGCCTCTGTCTCAGGTACGCGCTGGACGCGGTGGCCGCCGGATTCGAATTTCAGCTGGGAGTAGGCCCCCTGGCCCTCGATGCGAGCGATGATCTCTTTATAACCGCCGTGTTCGCCGTGGCTCTCGCTAATGATCTCCACCCGCCAGCGACGCTGCTCGGCGTAGCGGCTGTACATGCGGAACAGGTCACCGGCAAAAATGGCCGCCTCGTCGCCGCCGGTACCGGCACGCACTTCCAAAAAGATATTGCGATCGTCATTGGGGTCGCGAGGCAGTAACAGGATTTGCAGTTCCCGCTCCAGCTCTTCCTGGCGCTGTTTGGCGTCGGCCATCTCCTCTTCCGCCATGGCGCGCATATCGGCGTCGCCATCCTTGAGCAGGGCCTGGGCGGTTTCCAGGTCCGACTGGGCGCTCTGGAAGCGCTGATAACACTGCACCACCGGTGTGATTTGGGCATGTTCGCGGGACAAATCGCGGAAGCGGTTCTGGTTGGCAATGGTGTCCGGATCGGCCAGCAGGAAGTTGATCTCCTCCAGGCGCTCGGACAAATGCTCAAGCTTATTGAGTATGGATGGTTTCACGGTGTGGTCTTATTGATCGAGGTTTTTCAGATCAAACAGGGTGGCTGCCGCCTCGGCCAGATCGTCACGCCCTTCGAAGCCGGCCTGGCGCAGTTGACTGCTGGGCTGATGGATCAGCTTATTAGTCAGGGCATGGGCCAGGGATTGCATCACCTGGGCCGGGTCTTTGCCGGACTCCAATTGGCGCATGGCCTTGGTCAGCTCGTCTTTTTGGATCTGATCGGCCTGGGCGCGCAGGGCGCGAATGGTGTTGACCGAACCCAGGGAGCGCAGCCAGCCCATGAAGTGGCTGACCTGGGTGTCGATAATCTCTTCCGCCTGCTTGGCCGCCTCCTGGCGCGAGCGCAGCCCCTCCTGGATGATGTCCTGCAGGTCATCCACGGTATAGAGGTAAACGTCTTCCAGATTACCGACCTCCGGTTCGATGTCGCGGGGTACGGCGATGTCGACCATCAGCATGGGGCGGTGTTTGCGAGCCTTGAGGGCGCTCTCCACGCTGCCCTTGCCCAATATAGGCAGTTGGCTGGCGGTGGAGGAGATGATCAGATCGGCCTCGGCCAAATGGTTGGGGATCTCTCCCAGAGCGATGGCATAGGCGCCGAACTCCTGGGCCAGGGCGTGGGCCTTCTCCACGGTACGGTTGGCGATGATCATGCGACCGATGTTGTTCTCGTGCAGATGACGGGCCGCCAGTTCGATAGTCTCTCCGGCGCCGATCAGCAGGGCGGTGTGTTTGTTCAGGTCACTGAATACCTGTTTGGTCAGGCTGACGGCGGCAAAGGCCACCGAGACCGGGCTGGCGNNGGCGCCGATGGCCGTATCGGTGCGTACCTGTTTGGCCACAGTGAAGGTGTGTTGGAACAAGCGGCCCAGCAACCGTCCTACAGTGCCGTTTTTACTGGCTTCACTGTAGGCCGTCTTCATTTGGCCCAGAATTTGCGGTTCACCCAGGACCAGGGAGTCCAGACCGCTGGCTACACGCAGCATATGCCTGACGGCGTCTTTGTCGGGCAGGGTGAAAGTGTAAGGGCTGATGACCTGACTATCCAGTTGGTGGAACTGGCTGAACCATTGGATAACGCTTTGGGCGTCTTCACTTTCCAGCGCGCAATAGAGTTCGGTGCGGTTGCA
>DKAX01000208.1 GCA_002450975.1 Proteobacteria bacterium UBA6915 | reverse complement strand
AATGCCGGAAATTACCGATGAGACTAAAGGTGACTTCACCAATGCCGTCGTTAAACCACGGGAGCCGCGCCTGACCTATTACAACATGGGCCCTGACGGTTGTGCGACCTGCCATAACGGCGTCGTGGTACCTTTTCCTAAAGATAAGAAACCCCGTTTAATCTCAATGCATCAGGATATCGTCGAGAATTCCCTGCAATTGATGCACGGTCGCGGGGCTTTATGGTGTCTGGACTGCCATAGCGCTAACAATCGCAACAAATTGAATGATCGTCGGGGAAACGAGATAACCTTTAGTCAACCACAAAGGCTGTGCGGCTCTTGTCACGGCGAGCTGTATATTGACTGGCGCGAAGGCATCCACGGCAAGCGTATTGGCCAGTGGGCCACCGGCGGTAAAAAGCGCTGGTGGGTTTGCACGGAATGTCATAACCCGCATACTGTGCAGATGATTCGGTTTAAACCTATCGATCCAGAGGCCCCACCGCCTCTGCCAAAGGGAATGAAGAAGGCCGACTACCAAGGTGCCAATCACGAAATCCATTAATCAGGAATTGCTGCCAGGTTATATGCAACAAAAATGGGAGTCATGATATATAGCATTGTTGGCCTGTTATAATGAAAAAACCAGGGGGCGGAAGGGTCTAGGCTTTTCCGCCCTATTTGTATAATCTCCCCGCTGACCACCGAGCAGTAGTTCCCTAACAAACATGTGAACTGTCGTTTCTGCCGGTTAGGCTATACTTTAATTCCAACTGGTCTGCTCTTTCCCTTGCATGGCAACAGAGTACCGAATCAAACCTCATGAGCAGAAAATTATTTTGAGAAAAACACTATTAATACTTGTGCTGGCCTTGTCTGGTCTGTTGGTAAATACTGCAGAGGGGCGTAGCAGTGGTGGTTTACGCAAACAACCTGTCGATATGGTAGTCATTCACTCAACTGGCGGCCCAACCTGCGACAAAGAAACCGGCAAACCCATTTGGGTGGGCGCAGGCACACTGGAGGAAAACCTGCGCGAGATCGAGGCGCATCCGAAACTTGGTATTCACTATATGATAGATCGCGACGGGACCATGCGCACCAGTGTGCCAGAGCTGCAAATCGCCCACCATGTATATCGCTATAGCCTACGTTCCATTGCCATCGAACTTATCAATGAAGGCGATGGGCGTGACCCTTTCCCACAGCCTCAGCTGGATACATTGGTTGATCTGTTGCACGATATAGTGCAACGTCACAAGGTAACGCGCAATGGAATCAAACGTCACTCAGACATCGACAAGGCCATGTTACGCTGCGACCGGAGTCAACGACGCAAGGTAGATCCAGGGGCCGCGTTTCCATTCGAAACAGTATTGGACAGAGTATTTCCTCTGTCCATAACTAAGTAGAAAACTTTCAGCCAGCCTGATACTACCCTTCGTGGACCATCAAAATAATCCACCCAATCCTATTAGGGGGTGACTCGTGTTAGATGAAGAACAGATTTGTAGCGGATATGTAATCTAGTGAGGACTGTGCTGGGAAAACATTTCAATGGCGCGCAGCATTGTCTCGCCCTACAGCCGAGATTACCAGTTCACCACGAGTATTTTGTTATCGACGTCTAGTTCGACCTTTCGGCGATTCGAAATTTACGCGCAGAGGCTTCCCTTTGAATTCCTTTCCATTCAAAGCCGATATTGCGGATCGCGCCTCATGACCTTCCATCTCGATAAAACCGAATCCCTTGCACTGATTGCTAAACACATCCAAAGCAAGCTTAATGGAGCGGACTCGTCCAAATTCAGAAAAAAGATCTGTTAATTCATTTTCATTGGTGGAAGGAGACAAATTTCCAACGAATATCTTTTTCATAGCAAGTTGAGTCCTGAGGATGTTAGAGAGAAACAGTATGTTTCAAACGGGAGGGTAGATTAAAAAAAACAACGCCGTATCAACGGCGTTGTTTTTTCAGCAATTACTGCGGCTTGACGTTTGTCGCTTGTAAACCTTTGGCTCCTTGCTCAACGTCATATTCTACGGTTTGGCCTTCGGCAAGAGTCTTAAAGCCATCGCCGGAAATAGCGCGAAAGTGGACAAACACATCTTCTCCGCCATCTTTGGGGGAGATGAAACCAAAGCCTTTCGACTCGTTAAACCATTTTACAGTACCTGTTCTCATTGAATATTCCTATATTTTACAGTGTGTTACGAAAAATAACGTGCAGGTGACGCATTAAGATATTCAGAGAGACAGCAATAGAGATGATCTAAGAAAGTCGGCCTGAGTCAGTGCAAGCACCGCTATTATATACGGTATATGCGTTCTTTTCAGAATTAATTTTACTCGCGTCATACATAACCCCATAGACCTATCTATTGTGCGGGCACCCCCCTTGGATCGACCTGCCCCAGCGCTCATCAGACAGTGATTCGTATGTACACAAAGCAAAATATAGCCAGTGATACTCCGGCCAAATGACGCAAGAAAAATAAAAGGAGAACCAGACCAAAACGCAGACAGGGTAGTAAACGCGGAAATATTTTCAGAAACAGTCACTAGCTAAAACAGCAAACAAGCACGTGTCGATTACTAGGCACCCGTATAGAAAAGCTCATCAACTGTAAACAGCATATAAATAGGCCCCATGTCTCGTATGTCCCACATACTGCACCAACAATCTGCTGCCACAATCTATAAACACAACGATTCGGCGAATTGGAATATACAACACAAAAAGTCAATTTCGCGAACTTGTAGACTTTGTTATACAAAAGGTGAACTCGCATCCTTTCGTATGCCGGCAGCTATTGCCCAGATTAGCAATTGTCTATTAATATAAGCATCGATCGGAATAGACTTCTTATAGTTAGCATTAAGAATATCCGATCAGCAGTGATTTTCGCTTCAGATCGGCGATGCAAAACAACAACTAGGATTTTTCGCATGAAATTCATATCTACAAATCGATTAATTTCTATCTTCGTGCCTGCGCTGGCCATTGTCTTCACGACGGCTTGCACCGACGACAACGAATCGGATACAACTATTCCTGATGGCGTTTACGCGGTCAATGCCTATTCAGAAACTTCAGGTTCGTGTGATAGCAGTCAGCTTGTATCCACCACCGCCAGATCGGAACATTTTTTTGTTAGCCGTAAAAGTTTTTTCGGCACATATTATTATTTTGTTGCCGGGTGCAACGACTTAGCCGAATGCGAAACCAACTATGGAAAACATCGTCGCAACGAATCCTTTTCTCTGCCGTATAGCTACACAGTGCTGGACGCCCCTGAAGAGGGCGTTTTCCAAGGTGAAACTGTTTTTTCCGGCTACAACATGGGTGGAACCTGTACCGATGGCAAAGTGGAGGCTCACGAATTGGAGTTTGAAAAGAACAAAACCATCACATTGACAAACCGCACAACGTTTGCCGCAAACCACGCGGTCGACAGCGAGGGATTTTGCACCACAGATGGGGCAAAGGCCGCGACCACAGGGGTTCCCTGCTCGTCTATGTCGGTACTCCGTGGCGATTTAGTCAAAGAATACTGAAACCGACAGACACGATATCTTCTCTCTCTGATCGCCATATTAAATCATTCTACTGAGTTGTTTATAAGAGCAGGCTGACACGGCGTGAAATCGGATTTACCAGCGACCTTCCACCCCCAAAAAAAATGAAGAATCCAGCGTCCGTTAACACAGAGGCGCTGGGTTATTTCATTCTCCATTCGCTGAATCTTTTTATTGCTTTTCGAACACAACTAATAAATGCAATCAATCACTATCAACCGGTGCCATTGTCAACGGAATCGCTCTCGATAACTTTACCGCACCTTACCTATGACCTTTCGATTTCGGTCAGTAGAATAGCCGATCCGCACACCTGCTAGTCCGGATATTGGGTAAAATGGAATTCGAATAGCTGCCGTCGTTAACGGATTGTCAGTCCAATTGTTTTCAGATAACCTTCGGAAACACCATAGATTCATACCTTTTTATGGTCGACGTAACGCAATATATCTAGATTTTGATATTCATAAAATATTTAGGAGATTCCTCATGGAGAACAAATTGAAAACAAACGCTACCGCGATTGCCGCTGTTACATTACTCGGTCTCTCTGCTCAAGCTCACGCCGAAGATGATTTGTCTGTTCGAATCAGTCCTCTTCCATTAATCATAGGTGGCATCTATCTGGAAGCCCCCTATAAACTCAACGACCAGATTGCCGCCGGCCCATTTGCAGCCTATATCAACTCAAACATCCTGGGTAACAAGACCAAAATGTTTCAAGGTGGCGTACGCGCTGACTATTATGCCGAAGGCACCTTTAAAGAAGGCTGGATGGCCTCCGTAGCGGCCGGCTACGCCAGCGGCGACATGACCATTGTGGACCAAAATGACAAATCCTTCTCTGGTTCCGGCAGTGGCGCCTCCTTCCTGCTTGCCGGTGGATATAACTGGCGCTGGGACAAGGTGACGCTAAATCTGGAGATGGGTTATAGCGTTAGTACTCAAGGCTCTCTAACGCTTAAGTCATCCGATGGCGAGAAAAAATCACAACCATTGTCAGGCCCTGCATTTGATTTGTCTGTCGGTTGGTTGTTTTAANNCACCGGTTGCCTTCACACTTTGAAACGCTCCACCAGCTGCTTCAGTCGATGCATCATCCCCAGAAGCGAATCGCCTTCACCGGCTATATTGACCGACAATCCGGCATTTCTATCGGCAACGTCATTGATACTTTCAATGTTCTTGTTGACCTCCTGCACCAGCACGCGCTGTTCGCCTGTCGCCTCGGCGATACGCCGACTCATATTGGTAATGCTTTGCACCGAACCGCTGATATCAGACAATGCCACTGCAGCACGCTCGACGAAATCGACACTTTCGCTGCCCTTGGCGTGTGCATCGCGCATAGTACGCAAGGTCGAGCCCGATTCATTCTGTAAGGCCTCGATCATCTCCTGAATTTCACGCGTGGAGNNCACCACGGCAAAGCCGGCGCCCGCCTCACCGGCCCGGGCCGCCTCCACTGCCGCGTTCAAGGCGAGAAGATTGGTCTGTTCTGCAATACCGCGTATAACATCCAACACCTTGCCGATGTTGTCACTCTGCCGGGCCAGCCCTTCCATGGCCTGAGCGCCGAGATCCACCTTGCCCACCAGATTTTCAATGGCCCCCATGGCCTCGGTAATCACCAGCTTACCCTCTTCCGTTTCCTTGTTGACCTGCTGAGTCGATTCGGATGTCTCCTGGGCAAAACCCGCCACACGCCCGACACTGGTTCCCAACTGGGCAAAGGCGTCTGTCATACGTTCGGTTTCGGATTGCTGTTGTTGAGTCCCTTCCCGCGTCTGACGCACATTGTTTTGAAGCCTACCCACGAGCGTGTCCAACTCCTGGACCAATTCGATTGTATGTTTGATGACGTTGCGCAGACTTACGGTCATATTATTGAATTGTGTCGCCATATCGCCGACCATATCGTTGCTTTTAATGGTACATTGATAGCGAAGATCCTGGGAGGCCACAGCGGATACCACTTCCGCCATTTGACTCATTTTTCTGAGCAGAATGCCTTTAACAAATCCGTAGGCCGCCAGACCGATGGAGGAACCTGCGGCCAAACAACCGACCACGAACCAGGTAAGCATGCCCGCCTTCCAGACGACAAAAAAATGGGCATACAGGGGAAACACCGCACCTACGGAAAGACCAAAGCCGATCAACGCCCAAAACAGGCGGCGTAGAATACTGCCATGATCCGATTCTGCCACCAGACGGCCCTCCGTTAGAGATCGGTTACAAAGTTGTGGTTAGGGACTACCTACATCGGCAGAATGGATCGACAACTAAAGTAACCGGAGAGTTAACTGTCGAGAATTTTTGAGTAATCCCCCTCATCTCCCCCTGACTACCATATGTACCACACCTCCATTCACTCCTGAGAAAACTGTGAATAAGACAACACTTGTGACATTTACCTGTAATGCCCAGGCGCCTAGTGCATCTCAAGTCCACCTTAAACGCTAACCAAGTACGTGATTCAATATCGAGGAAGCTATCAATGAAATCCGCCAACAAATGGTCTATTACCTTGTTTTTTCTGGTCATTGCAAGCCTGACTACCGGTGCGGCGCTGCAATCCACACAGGAGACTCCGATGAAAAGTACACCTGTCCCACAGAACACCTGGCACAAACCCGATGACAATACGCTGCGTCAACGTCTTACACCATTGCAGTATCAGGTCACGCAACACGAAGCCACTGAGCGCGCCTTTCAAAACGCCTATTGGGACAATCATGCCGAGGGAATCTACGTCGATGTGGTATCCGGCGAGCCCTTGTTCAGTTCCCATGACAAATTCGATTCAGGCACAGGTTGGCCCAGCTTTACCCGTCCGATAAGTGCCAATGCAATAACAGAAAAACAGGATCGCCGGCTTTTCATGACCCGTACAGAGGTCAGAAGTCGACAGGCCGACTCTCACCTGGGCCATGTCTTTGCAGACGGCCCGGCACCTGGCGGTCTGCGTTACTGCATCAATTCAGCGGCACTGCGTTTTATCCCCAAAGATCAGCTGGCTCAAGAGGGATACTCGGAATTACAAGCGCTGTTTCTCTAGCAAACCCGCAGGGTGTGCATGGGATCCGGCATACCCTGCCCTGCAATCTCTCTATACTACGGGCTAATCCTTTTCCCCGAACAACCGCTAAAACCTGAACATCAGATCACGTCGTTCGAGGAGTGTAAATGAATAGAAAAGGACTTCTTACCTTAGTATCTGTGGCATTTTCACTGCTCAACGGCTGCGACAATGGCAGCGGTACAGCCACGGTCTCTTTTGAAAACAGTACCGGTTTATCCAATTCCGTGACAGTGCCCGGCTATCGCGCCAATGCGATCAATGCCGTATCTGAAAGCGGTCAAACCGGTAACGTCACCCCGGAATACTTCGGTATCAAACTGATCNNCGCCACGGGTGGTAACACCGGTAAAACCGCCATGATCTATATCAATCCCGAGTGTCACGATGACATCAGCGGTTGTGACGTAAAAGCCGGTGACGGTATCAATACCGTTATTCAGGACTATTTCGACTTCAGCCAACCAACGGCAACGGTCAACGAAGTCATCAACTCCCAAGGGCGCGAAGTCGAAGCCACCACATACAAATATGCCCGCATCGAGTGGTGCAAGTACAGTGACGGCGTGGAAACAGTCAAATACCGTGAAGCCAGCATGCCCGTGGACACCTATCAAACATACAATTGGGGTGGTTGTGCCACGGCCAAACCCATCGATCCGCCGTTGACCGTCGAGGATGGTGACAGCGTCACCATTACCTTGACATACGACCTGCAGAATACCTTTAATAAAACAACATCCAGTACAGACTGCACCAACAGATCAAGTGGTTGCTACTTCGATGCAGGCAGCAATACCTTGTGGGAACCGGTATCACACGATTTCTCCTTTTCTGCGACTGCCTCCAAGTGAGGGGGATAACATAATAACCATTAATCAAAATTAATGGCCTCTACTGAGGCCTTTTTCTTTTCCACAGTGACACGCCAATTTGTCGTACCTTTCCTGCACCGGTAGAGACCCGAACAACACGTGTTGGGAGTTGCAATCACCATCCCGAATTGGTTACCCTTTACCTGGCTTGATAATAATTAAACCCGATCATTGGCGCAGGGAAAAGGGACAGAAAAATGAAACATTTGCTTCAGATGATATGGATTGTGGCTGTCACCGCCTGCGGTGAGGGCGAGAGAATCGGCCTGGATACCATCGACGGTCAATGGCACAACGCAGGTGGTCTCTATAACAGCGACACCCTACGCAACCCCCATTACACCTTTGACATGACAGAAGCCGGCCAACTCTCGATAGAAATCACTACAGACAAATCTTTTGCAGTTTATATCAAGGACAGTCATAACATCGTAAAAGGGGTAATCTACTACTTTAGCGGAACAAAACTCATGACCAGTCTCGACAAAGGAAGCTACACCCTGGTGATCACCGCCCCCCTGCATGAACAGGGAGAGTACTATTTTACTATGGACGGACCTTTTGCAGACTTTACAGAAGTGTCACCCAACACATTCAAAGTGGAGTCTGCCTGGAGCAACAGCAGTAACAATTGGCAGTCATTGCGGAATCCCCAGTTTACTTTTAATATCGAGCAAGACAACTACCTGGATGTCGATGTGCGCACCGAGGGAAATCGCAACATCGTCCTAGCTGACCATCTCAACAACATCGTTGCTCAGACCCAACTGAGCCATGACTTGCAGACCCCCATCAAGGCCGGAAACTACACCTTGTCCGTGGGCGCCCCAAAAGGAAGCAACGCGTCTTTCAGCATGGAGGTCATCGGTAAGTTCGGCAATCTGGCTCCGGTCGAGTTTCAGACCAGTAACTTCAGTGGCACGTGGCCGGGAAACAACACCGCGACCACACACACCTACAGCATAGAGATCACTGAAAAAAGTTATTTCGATGCCGTCGTCAAATCCGGCGTCAATGTCGAAAAGGTTTTGAGTAATACATCAGAGGTGGCAAGAGCCGGCCTTGGAAACGATCTGGGGGTTGAACTGGATATAGGCACATATACCCTAAGCATCTCCGCCGACGCGCAAAATGCAGCAGTAGCCTACGAACTACAATTGATTGGCAAACTGGGTACCGTCACCGACAACAACTAAAGATAAGACCCCGGCATCCCCGCCGGGGTCCTGCTTTTGATCAGGGAAAACTCTTGCGACATTCAATTCCGGGATTGAGTTCGTCTCTGACTACAGCGCCAGAAGCATCCTTAAGCACAATATCAGCCTGACCACTGGCCGCATCATAGGCAAACACGCCATAGGAGTTGGTATTGTTGTTGCGGCAATCCACGCCGGCCATATTCAATACCTGATTGAAGGCAACGACACCGGCCGGTCCGACCAGGCCGTCGATCTCCTGAGCATAGGAAAAGGTAGCAATGGGACCTGTGATGAATTCATAGGCGATGGGAGCGGGATCGAGAAAACGATCAACGAACACCTCATTCATTATGCTGGTGTGCAGATCGGTGGTGAGAAAGATCACGTTATCAATCTGATTGTCGCGAATAAAGGAGAGGATCTCATTGCGCTCCGCGGCATAACCCTCCCAACGATCATAGGGCAAGGCATAGAGCTGCTGTATGCCCACTTCGTTGACCACCAGTTTGTACTTGGCCTTGGAACGCTTCAACACCTTTTTAAACCAGCGCTTCTGTTCGGTTCCCAGCATTGTTCTACTCGGATCGTATAGCGCAGCCAGGCAACCCGCCGGCGGCTCGCCACTGATGCCTATGGCTCCCAGTTGTGCACGCACAGGCGGAGGCAGGGTAGGACCCAGATCATTCTGACACTGCTCAGCGGCACTGGGGCTGCGGCAGGAACGTTCGTCCAAAACGATCACTTCCACATCGCGTCCCCACCGGAAGCGACGCGCCAGCGGTCTACCGGCACAGCCTTCACCCTTGCGCAAACGCTCTTCGTTGATGGGCATATATTCAAGAAAGGCCTTGCGCCCATTGGCAAAGCGCACGGGATCGACTGTAACAGCGTCGTAATCGTTATAGACTTCGTGATCGTCCCACACGGCGATGGTCGAGGTTGATTTCAACAAAGCCGGCAGTGCGGCGATGGAGAGATTTTCTTTATATAAGGCGCGGTATTCGTCCAGGGTGACGGCCGGTGCTCGGCCGGCGTAGGTCTGAGCGGCAAAGGAATCGGCATAGATGGTATCACCCAGGTAGATGAAGGCATCGGCCCCTTCCGCGCGCACAGCATCCAGCACCTCGAAATTATTAAAAAACGGTACGCCGCCCACGTGGGTGCCATCAGCATCGGCGCTGAAGGCCAGTTTGACGTCGGCTGAGCGCCCCGGCGCCGGTGCGGTCCTAAACGAGCCAACCTCGCTGGTCAGACCATCGACATGAAACCGATAATAGAGTGTATGCGCCGGGGGCAGCTCCTCGGCATGAATCTTAACCGTGAAATCATTTTTCGCGTCGGCCTCTTCATCTTCACGCATGATGACTGACTGAAAGGCCTCATCCAGGGCAACCTCCACCTCAACCTCGGCGGCACGATCAACGCGCGTCCACAACACGGCGTCATGGTGAGTGACATCACCGCTGGCCACGCCATGACTGAACCGTGCTGCCGGTTCCGATGACAAAGCCATCGACGCCAGTGCGAAGGTACTGGCGCCACTCAATAAGAGCATGGGCAAATATTTTTTCATCGCATCTCTCCCTTGGTAAACGAACAAACGTCAAGCCGGTTTGGTTGTTCATCTTAATACGTTCGCTGAGCGATAGCCAACGACTGCTTTAGGAAGAAAAAGGCGGTATTGCACCACGGAAAAGTTACAGACACAGAAAACGAAGAGAAAACGAAATAGAGACTGGAATTGCAATCTACTTACGAATGGTCACCACCCAACGATCCGCTTCCTGACGGACATCCTGCACAGTAATACTGCGCTCGCGCGCCCAGGCCTTGACGTCCTCACCGCAGGGGGGATAGGTGATAAGTAATTTGGCCTGGCTACCAACGGGCAGCTTGTTGACCGCCAGATTGATGGAGAGCAGATAACCGGGACAGGTCTGGCCGCGTACATCGATCAGCGCCGTGCCGGATTCGTCATAGGAGACATTGGAGGTCAGTGTTTGATAATTATCCAGATCTTTGCCGAACCAGCGCCCGAACCAATGAGACAAAATTCCCATCAAACCCTCCTTTGCACTATTTATTGTTCGGCGAAGTCGATCTCTATCACCCGATATTTAACAATAGGTTTGTTAGCGGTAATCGACTTGGCCTCACGTACCAAATATCCACCCGACAAGAGTGCCACCAACCCCCAGCCCATCCAGGCACTGTTCTGATGTGTGCTGATATTCAATGAATCATCGGAAAAGATATACGGTAAGGCTAGCACAAAGCCGACGGCTACCAATGGATATCCCACAGCAGTGTAAACCATGGCACGCGCATGCTCTGACTCCATCTGCACGTCGGCGCGCTCTATCATATCCGGCGTTACTGTGAGCGTCTTGCTACGACCATCAGGCAGCGTGGCGTGTATTTGTACCTTGTCGGTACCGAGATTCATCACACAAGGTGCGGTGCAGCTCTGCTCACCAGCTTCGATCAGGGCGCCATCGGGCAGAGAGATAAACTTGGTGTTCTGCGCGGCGCAGCCGTTGAGCAACAACAATACACACAACCACGCCGTCAGCCTCATCCGACCACGCCTCTCCATAGACCGGTCCTGGTGTACTAACCGATCCACCGACGCGCATTGCGGAACATGCGCATCCACGAACCATCCTCGCTCCACGCATCGGGACGCCAGGAGTGTTGCACGGCACGGAACACACGCTCGGGATGGGGCATCATGATGGTGAAGCGGCCATCGGGGGTGGTTAGACCGGTGGTACCACCTGCTGAGCCGTTAGGGTTATACGGATAGCGTTCGGTGGCCTTACCCTGGTGATCGACAAAGCGCAGGGAGACCAGACCGGCCTTCTCCAGCGCATTGACAGAGTGATTGGCGTCGAACCAGGTGCGACCCTCGCCGTGGGCGACGGCAATGGGCATGCGTGAACCGGTCATACCCTGGAAGAACAGCGACGGTGACTCCTGCACCTCCACCAGTGAGAAGCGTGCCTCGAACTGTTCCGACAGGTTGCGTACGAAGTGGGGCCAGTGTTGCGCTCCGGGGATAATGTCGCGCAGATGGGACATCATCTGGCAACCGTTACATACCCCCAGACCAAAGCTGTCGCTGCGCTGGAAGAAGGCCTCGAAGGCATCGCGGCTGCGGTTATTGAACAGAATCGACTTGGCCCAGCCGCCACCGGCGCCGAGTACGTCACCGTAGGAAAATCCACCGCAGGCGACCACGCCCTTGAATTGAGCCAGATCGACGCGACCACTGAGGATGTCGCTCATATGGACATCGACGGCGTCGAAACCGGCGCGATCGAAGGCGGCCGCCATCTCGATGTGACCATTGACCCCCTGCTCGCGCATGATGGCCACGCGTGGACGCACGCCACTGTTGATATAGGGGGCGGCAACATCGTCATTGACATCAAAGCTGAGTTTGACCTGAAGACCGGCGTCACCTTTGGCCTGAATATTTTCAAACTCCTGGCGTGCGCAGTCGGGATTGTCACGCAGTGCCTGCATGCGGTAGCTGGTCTCGCTCCACACCGATTGCAGTTGCGCGCGCCCCTGACGCAGCAGTTCGCGATGACCATGTTTGATGACGATCTCGTCGCTGTTGTTCATGGCGCCGATGACCACACTGTGACGTCCCAGCCCATTGTCATGCAAGGCCTTGAGTACCTCGTCGGTATCGGTGTGATGTACCTGGATCACCGCGCCCAGCTCCTCGTTGAACAGGGCCGCCACAGCGTCCTCGCCCAGATCATCCAGATGGATATCGATACCACAGTGACCGGCAAAGGCCATCTCGGCCAGTGTGGTGAACAAGCCGCCATCGGAACGATCGTGGTAGGCGACAATCAGTTGATTCTGATTGAGTGTTTGTATGACATTGAAGAAACTCTTCAGCGCCTGTGTGTCTTCCAAATCCGGTGCGTGGTGGCCCACCTGGCTGTAGACCTGGGCCAGGGCCGAGGCCCCCAGACGCTGCTTACCCTTGGCCAGATCGATAAAGATCAGGTCGCCGCCGATGTCGGGGCGCAACTGCGGCGTCAGGGTCTGGCGAACATCGCTGACCGGGGCAAAGGCGGAGATGATCAGCGACAAGGGTGCTGTCACCGATTTCTGCTGACCCTGCTCCTGCCAGACGCTCTTCATGGAGAGGGAGTCCTTACCCACCGGAATGGCCAGCCCTAAGGCCGGCGCCAGCTCCATGCCCACGGCCTTGACCGCTTCATACAGGCCAGCATCTTCACCGGGGTGACCGACCGCCGCCATCCAGTTGGCCGACAGACGGATATCGGTCATGCGCTCGATGGGTGCGGCAGCGATATTGGTGATGGCCTCGGCCACCGCCATGCGCGCCGAGGCGGCGTGGTTCAGCAAGGCGATGGGTGTACGCTCACCCATGGCCATGGCCTCGCCGTGATAGGTGTCGTAACTGGAGGCGGTCACACCCACATCGGCTACCGGTACCTGCCAGGGACCGACCATCTGGTCACGCGCCACCAGACCGGTAACGCTGCGGTCACCGATGGTGATCAAAAAGTGTTTGGCCGCCACCGTGGGCAGACGCAGGACGCGCTCAGCCGCCTCGCTCAGATCGATGCCGGCCGTGGAGAATTCGGGTTTGTGGAAAGTCTTGCGATGGACATCGCGCAACATCTTGGGCGGCTTGCCCAAGAGCACCGCCATAGGCATATCGATGGGGGTGTTGTCGAAATAGCCGTCACCAACCACCAGGCGGTTCTCCTCGCCGTCACTGGCCTCGCCTACCACGGCAAAGGGGCAGCGCTCGCGCTCGCAGATGGCCTGGAATTGCTGAATATGTTGCGGCGCGATGGCCAGGACATAACGCTCCTGGGCCTCGTTACACCAGATCTCCATAGGTGACAGGGCGGGATCGTCACAGGGCACCATGCGCAACTCGATCTTGGCACCGCGGCCGCTGTCATTGACCAGTTCCGGCAAGGCATTGGAAAGCCCGCCGGCACCAACGTCGTGGATGGAGATGATGGGATTCTCTTTACCCAACTGCCAGCACTGGTCTATGACCTCCTGGCAGCGGCGTTCCATTTCCGGATTACCGCGCTGTACCGAGGCGAAGTCCAGGTCGGCGCTGCTGGCGCCTGTGGCCATGGACGAGGCGGCGCCGCCGCCCAGGCCGATCAACATGGCCGGCCCACCCAGCACCACCAGCTGAGCCTTATCGGGAATCTGGCCCTTCTCCACATCCTGGCCGCGGATACTGCCCAGGCCGCCGGCCAGCATGATGGGCTTGTGGTAGCCGCGCAGCTCGTCACCGTCGGGGCCCGCCGCCTTCAGTTCGAAGGTGCGGAAATAGCCGTTGATATTGGGCCGGCCGAATTCGTTGTTGAAGGCGGCCGCACCGATGGGCCCCTCCAGCATGATGTCCAGGGCCGAAACGATGCGCTCGGGCTTACCGTTGTCCGTTTCCCAGGGCTGTTCGGCACCGGGAATACGCAGATTGGAGACGGAGAAACCGCACAGCCCCGCCTTGGGCTTGGAACCGCGTCCGGTCGCCCCTTCGTCACGGATCTCACCGCCGGAACCGGTAGCGGCGCCTGGAAAAGGAGAGATGGCCGTGGGGTGATTGTGGGTCTCCACCTTGATACAGATATGGATATCTTCCTCGTGGTAGCGATACTGGCGATCCTTGGCATCGGGGAAGAAACGCCCCGCCTTATGGCCGGCCAACACCGCCGCGTTATCCTTGTAGGCCGACAGGATACCGTCCGGATTATGGCGATAGGTATTACGGATCATGCCGAACAGGCTGTTGTCCTGGGGCTTGCCGTCGATGATCCAGTCGGCATTGAAGANNGGTGAAGTTCTCCACCAGGTAGTCGATCTCGTCCTCGGCCAGGGCCAGGCCCAGCTCCTTGTTGGCCACCACCAGGGCCTGACGACCGCCGTTGAGGATATCCACGCAGCTCAGGGTACGCGGCGGTTCCTCCTGGAACAGGCCATCAACCTCTTCCAGGGCATAGAATACCGACTCGGTCATACGGTCGTGTATCAGCGGTGCAATTTTGGCCAGCTCGCCATCGTTAGGCTCGGCGCCCTGATCGCAGGCGAAAATATAGACCACACCGCGTTCCACCCGGCGCACATTACGCAGGCCACTGTTGTGGACGATGTCGGTGGCCTTGCTCGACCAGGGGGAAATGGTGCCGGCGCGGGGTACCACCAGCAGGATGCGACCATCGGGTGCCTGACCACTCAGGTGCTCGCCATAACTCAGCACCTGGTTCAACAGGCCCTGCTCGGCTTCGCTGAGAGCCCCCTCCAGGGCCACAAAATGGACAAACTCGGCAAAGACCGTACGGATACTCGGTACCTGCTGCTGAATCTGTTCCAGGAGTTTTTCCAAACGAAAGGGAGAGAGGGCCGGCGTACCGCGCAAGTGCAACATGGATCAGAGGTCCCAGATAATGGAAAACGCGTATGATACTTGAATTCGGCTAGACCTTGAACCGGTTTACCAGGATATCCAGTTGCTCCGCCAGGGTTATGAGTTGGGTGGTGTGTTGAGCTGCGCGCCCCACGCGCTCGTTATTCTCGTTACCCATGGTGGAGATGATCTCCACGTGATTGGAGATCTCGGCAGTGGCGGCGGTCTGCTGATCGGATGCCGTGGCGATATGGGTCAGCAGGTCATGCATCTGCTTGACCCTTTCCGCCATGGCACGGATAACGTCAGCAGTTTCGGCAACGCCGGTGACCATGGATTCACTGGCGGCACTGACCGAATCCATCACCTCGGTCAGGCGCTGATTGGCCGACATATTGTCGTTTAATTGGCTGGCGATCTTGGCAGTGGACTCCTGGGTTTTCTCCGCCAGCTGTCGCACCTCATCGGCCACCACGGCAAATCCACGCCCACTATCGCCGGCGCGGGCAGCCTCTATGGCGGCATTGAGCGCCAGCAGATTGGTCTGGTTGGCAATCTCATTGATGATACTCACCATATTGAGCATGCCCTTACCCTTCTCGCTCAAGGCGCCAACGTCCTGCTTCAGGCCGTTGATCTGACTGCCCATGGTCTGCATTTTGTTGGACATATCGTTCACGGCAACCTCGCCCTGCACTGCCTGGTCGCGGGCCTCTTCGGCCTGATCGGCGGCGTCGCGGGCATTACGTGCGATCTCGGCGATGGTGGCGTTCATCTCCTCAGCTGCAGTGGCCGTATTGGAAGAGCGGTCGGCTGCCTGATTGGTATTCCTGGACAGGTGATCGATCTCCTCATCGATGCGACCGGCCATATCACGTACATTGTTGGAGACCTCGGTAACCTCCCGGATCATGCTCTGCAGGTTCTCCATCATGGTGTTGAAATAGCCGGACATCTCACCCACCTCGTCCTCGGAGGCCAGATTGGCGCGCTGGGTCAGATCCCCCTCACCCTGGGAGATATTCTTCAGGATGCCATGCAGGCGCATAATGGGCTTTAACGTCTGACTGCCGGAGACGAATACCACCAAAACGCCCACAGCCAGGCCGATCAACACGAGCACGACGACAAGGGCTATGGTCCCTTGTACCTGCCCTAACAGTTTGTTGCTGGTGCTCTCAATACTCTGACGTTGTTTGGCCGAAATGCGTGCCAGTTGTTTACCCACCGACGCCACCAGGGGACCAAGTTCACTGCGTATGATAAAGGCGTCTGCGCGCCAGTTCTCACCGCCTTGAATACGGATAAGGGCTTCAAAATTATCCTTCACCCCATCGAAATTCTCCCTCACCCTGGCGAAGGAATCCTCCTCCTCGAAACTGAATAACTCACTCTGCTCCTCGATGCGTCCCACCAGCACTTCCGACTGCTCAAGAAAAAGCTTGGTGTTGTCGAGGGAAATCTGGTCGCGAAAAGCCAGATAGCCACGTATACCCACCATGACGTTGGCCCAGTTGTAACGCATCTCAGTAATCGCCGTGGACAAGGGACGACGCTTGCTGCTGACCTTGAGGCTCAGCTCGTAGTCATTCATCTCGCTCAGGGCCTGCAACAAACTCTGGCTCAAAGGATTGATATTCTCTGCGGCATAAGCTGAACCGGGAAAATTGGCCACCAGGTTTTCGGCCAGAGGCAAGAGACGCGTCTCATACTGCATGAACTTTTCGATATCTGCCTCCACGCTACCGAGCAGCTCGAGGGTATCGGTCTCCTCAGACTTTTGGGCCAACTCTTTGAAACTATCCATGGCCTCTTTGATGCGACCCAGGCGGCGCTGGTACTCTTTTTTGTGCTGTTCTTCGTGACTCAGCAGGTAAAAACCCAGAAACGATGTGGCCTCATTCAGTTGATCCAACAATTCCATGGAGGCTATTACCAAGGGCTGAATATCCTTGACCACAACTTTGACCCGGGACTGCGTAACCCCCAGGTTAAACATGGTACTGACCGCCACGCTCACCAAAACGGCAAGCACCAGGGCGAAACCACCCCAGATCTTGGCCCGAATGGAAAGTTTATTGACCCAATGCAACATCGTATATTTTCAGCCCTAATGCGATGAACCACCGGACGACGGCGTTCATAGATAACATTGATCGGCAAGAAACTGAAAAACTAAAGAATGTGCCAGGGAAGCCCCGACTCCTGGTGGGCACATATCACCCCCTGGGGATCACATGCCAATGGATGGGCCAATTGCTCACGCACCAAATCCGGCTGGTTGTGGCGCTCGCTCAGGTGCATGGCCACCAGGGTGCGCAATTTCGATGTATCCAGACTGGCCAGCAATGCCGCGGCCTGGGGGTTACTTAGATGACCATACGGCCCCCCCACCCGCTGTTTGACTGACCAGGGATAGCTGCCATTGGCCAGCAGCTCCGGTTCATGGTTGGCCTCCAGCAACAAGGCGTCGCAACCGGACAACATCTCGACAATATGGGCGGTGGCGCTGCCGGTATCAGTCAGCAGACCCAGGCGGCGATCACCATCAAAGAGAGTCAGCTGGCTGGGTTCGGCGGCATCATGGGGTACGGGAAAGGGAGAGATCTCGAGATCTCCCAACACAAAAGGGCTATGGCTGTCGAAACGATTGATTCCCGGTATATCACCCAGATTGCCCGCGCGCGCGGTGCCGTGTGTGGCCCAGACTGGTAACCGGTATTTACGTGCCAGCGGCGCCACCCCCTGGATATGATCACTGTGCTCGTGGGTGACAATGATGGCGGACAGGTCTTCCGGTACCTTACCCAAACGGGCCAGACGCCGGCTGGTCTCGCGCAGGGAAAATCCGCAATCGATCATGACGCAGGTGCTTCCCGACTCCACCAGGGTGGCGTTGCCGCGGCTGCCACTGCCCAGGGAGGCAAAACGCATGGTTGTTCCCGTTTATTGTTGTCAACGCCCCCCATCGAAGGCGCCGGTTATTCTTACTGTAAAAAGGCCTGCAACTCGGAGAATACAGCCTGCACCACCAGTTCATCAGGGGCGTGGTTGTCCATATCCAGCATGGTAAACTGGGTGACCTTGTCATCACCGTTGAGCAGGATCTTGTATTTGCGGTCACGACTGGCCAGCTTGCCGTTTCCCTTGAGCTCCTCCTGGTACTTGTGCAGCAACTCTTCACCGCCGGAAAAATAATAGACATCTTTCTTGGCATCCTGACCCTCGATCACCAGCCCCATGCGCTCCATGGCCAAACCGGTGCGACGCCACAGGTCGTCGACATTCTGTTCCACCAGCAGGACATATTTACCGTCCAGGTCGGTGATCACCCGGGCAGTCGCTTCGGCCTCATCCTCCTGTTGCCTCAACAGGCGACTCGCCTGATTCTCCTTGATTTTTAACGCCATCATCATACGGCGCAATAATTCCACCCCCACCTCAGGATCGGTATCAGTGCGACGCCACAACAACTCATTGTGGGTTAACACCTGCTCCATACGGTAGTGGCTAATATAGATCTCTGTAGTACCCTCTTTGTTACCCTTCTCCAGACGCACGCGAAAACGCTCACGCATCATGACACTGCTGGCGCCTTCGATGGCGCTCTTGTCCTGGACGTCGTCACGACCGGCCAGGGGAAACTCCACCCAGGCGGTTTCCATAATGCCGATCTCGGGATTGACCAGGGTCAGCAAAATACCGTTGCCGGTCCAGAAATTCACCACATGAGGCCAAACCTGCTCCGGCGTGCCATTGACCACCAACCAGCGCAGGGCGCCATCCTTACCCAGCCGAACATCGGTCTGTTCGGGCAGCACAGGCAGACTCTTGCCCTCGGTCTCGACACGTAGGTCCGGCTTGCGATAACCAGGTAAATAGTTGATGGCGCTTAACTCCGGCACCACCATCTGGCTATCACCCTCAGGCTCTGTCAGATCCGGTGGTACCTCTAACGGTTTGATGGTGCGCGCCTTCTTGTAGGGGGCGTCAGCCTCATCGGTGGAGGCACAACCGGCAATAGTTAGGGCCAGTAAAAACGACAGAACAACATGTATACGTCTGTTATCCAAACTTATTACTCCTGCTTCAGGCCAACACACTGGCTTGCACCAGGGCGGCGCGGACCTTTGCGTGACAACCTTGCGATAAAAAGGTCAGTGGCAGACGAATACCGGCCGGGATCATACCCATCTCATACAAGGCCCACTTCACCGGAATGGGATTGGCCTCGACAAACAGGTCATTATGCAGTGCCATCAGTCGATTATTGATGGCACTGGCCTTGTCACGATCACCGGCCAGGGCCGCCATACACATCTCGTGCATATCCTTGGGGGCGACATTGGCCGTCACCGAAATCACGCCATGCCCCCCCATCAGCATAAACTCCATAGCAGTGGCATCATCACCGCTGTAAAGTTCAAAATCTTTGCCGCACAACTCCTGAATACGGGTGACGCGCTTGAGATCTCCGGTAGCCTCTTTGACGCCGACAATGTTGGCGACCTTCGCCAGTCGGGCGATGGTCTCCGGCTGCATATCGCAAGCGGTACGCCCGGGTACATTATAAAGAATCTGGGGAATATCCACCGCCTCGGCTACAGCCTTATGGTGCAGATAGAGCCCCTCCTGGGTCGGCTTGTTGTAGTAGGGAGTCACCAACAGGCAGGCATCGGCGCCACCCTCTTTGGCGCACTGGGTCAACTGAATGGCTTCCGTAGTCGAATTGGCACCGGTCCCGGCGATGACCGGTACGCGTCCAGCAACCATTTCCACCACCTGACGTATTACCTGGCAGTGTTCATCGAAATCCAGCGTGGCCGATTCACCGGTGGTGCCCACTACAACGATGGCATCAGTCCCATTTTCGATATGAAACTCCACCAACCGTTGCAAAGCATCGGTATCGATGGAACCGTCTTGTTGCATCGGCGTGACCAGAGCCACCATACTGCCTTGAAACATTTATATTCTCCCAAACTGAGGGTTTACCAACAGGCGCATAGTAATGGCCTGCGCCGGTGAAAACAAGGGAACAGGCCCGGGGGAAAATCCCCTGGTCACGCGCCTTGTCAATGCAGGTAGCCTGTAATACCATCAAACCCCGCCTGGAGGGTCTAAGCAATGAATTACCTGGTTTTATCCGCGATCGGCAAAGACCGACCCGGTATTGTCAATGAACTGTCCAAGGTTATCCTGGACGCCAACTGCAATATAGTCGACAGCCGTATGACGGTATTGGGCGGCGAATTCGCCATCATCCTGATGGTTTCGGGGGTTTGGAGCGATATCAGTCGCCTGGAGAGCCGCCTGCCCGGCCTGCAGGACAAGACCGGCCTGACTATAGTGCTGCGTCACACGGAAAAACAGGCATCGGGCGGCCCTCTGCTGCCCTATGAAATCGATGTGGTGTCTCTGGATCATCCGGGTATCGTGCATGAACTGGCCAACTTCTTCTCCACGCGCAATATCAATATTCACGAACTGGCTACCGACAGCTATGCCGCCGCCCACACCGGCAGTCCCATGTTTGCAGTGCATATGGTGATAAACATCCCGGGCCAAATGCACATCGCCGACCTGCGCGATGATTTCCTCGATTTCTGCGACGGCCTCAACCTGGATGCCAGTATCAATCCGTCCAAGGGGTAAACGAACAGGTTATTACTAGATTTACACAATGAGCACTGTGACTATTAACAAAAAGGTTGCCAATTTCACCCTGCCGGCCAGTGGCGACCAGACCATAAAACTGTCTGACCTGAAGGGCAATAAAGTGGTGTTGTATTTTTACCCTAAAGACAGCACCCCCGGATGCACCCGTGAAGGTCAGGACTTCAAGGCCAAACACACCAGTTTCAAACGTGCAGGCGTGGTGATTCTGGGCGTATCACGCGACAGCGTCAAATCACACGATAACTTCATAGCCAAACAGGGATTTCCCTTCGACCTGCTCTCCGACACTGATGAAATTCTGTGCCGGATGTTCGATGTCATCAAAGAGAAAAACATGTATGGAAAGAAGGTCATGGGCATAGAACGCAGTACCTTCCTGATCGACGAGCAAGGAGTGTTACGTCAGGAGTGGCGTAAAGTGAAGGTGGACGGCCACGTCGACGAAGTGCTGGCGGCCGTCAAGGCACTCAACAAGAAATAACCTACACCGGCGACCAGCCGCCTGCTATGCCGGCGATTCCTGATGCAGTCGCGGCCAGGCGTTGATCACTGCTTTGACCAGGGTTGCCAAGGGGATGGCGAAGAAAACACCCCAGAACCCCCAGATACCACCAAACACCACGACGGCGACGATAATCGCCACCGGGTGCAGATTCACGGCTTCGGAAAACAACAGCGGCACCAGCACGTTACCATCCAGTGCCTGGATAATGCCGTAGGCCAACAACAGATAGGCAAATTCACTACCCCAGCCCCACTGGAAATAACCGATCAAGGCCACGGGAATGGTCACCACCGTAGCACCGATATATGGGATGATCACGGAAAATCCCACCAATGCCCCCAGCAACATGGAGAAACGCAGCCCCATGATAGCGAACACCACGTAGGAAACCACGCCGACGATGACGATCTCAATGACCTTGCCACGCACATAATTACCGATCTGTTGGTCCATCTCCTTCCAGACCTGCACCGCCAGAGTACGTTGTTTGGGCATGAAGCGGTGTAACCAATCGAGAATTTTCCACTTATCCTTGAGCAGGAGAAACACCAACAGAGGCACCAATATCAAATATACCGCCAGGGCGATCAGGCTGGGGATAGAGGCTATGGAAAAGGACAAGACCCCCTGCCCCCACTGGGCGATACGCGCCCGGATCAGCCCGGACAACTCCTTGACCTGTTCCGGGCTGAAGTATTGCGGATAGCTCTCCGGCAGTTGCATCAGGACCTTTTGCCCCTTACCGACCATGCCCGGCAACTCCTGCACCAACTGGCTTACCTGCCCGAACAACAGCGGTACCAGGATCAAAATCGTCAGGACAAACAGGGTGAAAAACACTCCGAAAACCAGCAACACAGCCGGCAGGCGCCGGAAACGGTGGCGCTGCAGCATCTGCACCAACGCCTCCAACAGATAGGCAATCACTATTGCCACCAGCACTGAGGCCAGCATCTTGCCCATCAGTATTACCGTGGCAAAACCCAGCACCAGCAACACCGCCAGACTCACCACCTGGGGATCAGAAAAATTACGCTTAAACCACTGCTGGATGATTTGCATAACCTTATTGGTCCGTCTCTGTTAATAGTTGTTGATAGTGGCGTTCGAACACCAGTTCCAACTCATCGATCACTTCCACCGCAGGCCGCCCCTGCATGACATGCTGGGTTACCAGCAAAGAGGTCTCATTCAACATACGCGCCTTGTCCAGCATAGGATAGCCGGCGGAGAGACGCTTGATAGCGGCAATCACCGACTCCTTTTCCGGTCGCGGCAGCGGTTGTGGCTTACTGGGTGGTAGTGACGCTCGCGCCTCATTGTGGCGATGGTTTAAAAAGCTCGCAAAGTCGAGCAAGGTCTGGCGCTCGGCCTCTGGCAGCTCGCGAAACAAATTCAGTAATTTTTTTTCCTGGGGTTTCATAACGGTGAGTTGTCGCTAGGAGAGATACCCGGGTCGCCAACGCGGTTCCCAAGTCATATGCACAGGTTATTCCAACGATCGGTAATCCATTACCCACGCACAGGTCTAGTCCTCCAGCACATCCTTTTGTGCATCACAATAGCTGCGGGCAAACTCCAGCAGCTCATTGACCGCCCGTTGGCGAAACTTATGTTTTTGGTGGACGAAGGAGAAGGGGCGCTCGATGGACGGTTCCAGATCGATGGCCACGATGGTGCCTAATTCGATCTCCTTGTTCAGCGTGGCGCGCGACATGATGGTCACACCGATCCCCGCCTCCACAGCACCTTTGATCGCCTCCGGACTGCCCAATTCCAAAATGACATTGAGGGCATCGCTCTCCATACCAGTATCACGCAGATAGTCGAGAATCACCTCGCGGGTGCCCGACCCCTCTTCGCGGCAGATATAAGGGTACTCCAGCAGCTCCTCCATGCGGATCGACTTGCGTTGTGCCATGGCATGACCGCGCGGCACGATGGCCACCAGCTTGTCCATGCGGCACAGCTCCACCGCCAGATTTTTGTTAGCAACCGTGGCTTCGACGACGCCCAGGTCGATGACATTGTTCTCCACCATGCTGACAATACCATCCGTATTGGAGACCTTGAGACGGATATTGACGTCGGGGTATTTGCGTTTGAAGTCACCCAGCAGGGAGGGCAGCATATACTCGGCGATGGTGGTGCTGGCGCCGATGATCAGCACGCCGCTGATCTCGCCGGTCATCTCACGCACGGCGTTTTCCATTTCTTCGTACATTTCGAAGATACGGGCGGCATATTCGTATACCCGTTGTCCCGCGACAGTCAGGCTAATGCGGTTATGGGTGCGGTCAAACAATCGGGTGTTGTAGTGCTCCTCGAGCTGGCGTACCTGAAAGGTGACGGCCGGCTGGGTCATGTGCAGGGCATCGGCAGCCTTGGTGAAGGACAGCAGGCGCGCCACCGTATGGAATACTTGTAAACGTCTATCCGCCATGGCAGGGGTTTCTCCAAAACATGGCGGTTATAATAGCAATTAATTAGGTAACTATAAATCAAAGATATGACTTTATAACCCGTCGACCGACTATAAACCTGTGTTATAGGTCACTTTTTAATCAGGGACTAAGAATCCCCCCGCCCGAAGGCGGGGGGATATCTCTCAGAAACGCCAATTCAGCTGGGCGCTCATGATGCTGACATCGGACTGAAAACTGCCTTTGAGGTTGTGGCCGGTGGCATTGGTGTTATCGATATCGGCATCCTTGATTGAGATATGGGCATAGCCAATGCTCAGACTCAACGCCTCATCGAAGCGATAATCCATCCCCAGGGTCAACCAGGTCCGGTCACTGTCCGGTACGCGGACCAAGCGGTGTTCGGCATCGGGCACCGGGCTCTCGTCATAGGCCACTCCGGCGCGCAGGGACATGGCTGCATCCAGATTATAGATCGCACCAATGGCGTAACGACGGGTATCCTGCCAGTGCAGTTCCTCTTTAATGGTCTGACGGTCTTCGACATCGATGGCCAGGGTCTCGATAGCACTCCACTGGGTCCAGGTCACATCCAACATAACTGCCAGGGTGTCACCGTACTCATGCACCAGCGACACCGACAAGGTGGCCGGCAGGGTGATATCGGCTGAGGTGGTGCCGTCGACGAAATACTCGGCGACCGCCTGGATATTGGGGTGAATATCGGTAAAGGCCGCATCCCCTTCCAGGGTATGGTCCACGGCGGAGCGATAGGCCATACCCAAGCGGTCATGCTTCGACAGATTATAGATAAAGCCCAGGTTGTAGCCCCAGCCGGCGCTGCTGCCATCAATATCGGCATGGCCGTCACGGGTGGTGATGCCACTACAATTCAAAAAGGGTACCGCTGCGGGATTTTGCTGACTGATACCACTACACACCGCCACATTGTCCACCGCCGAGGTTAGTTGCGCACTCATTGTCTGGTAACTGACACCAAAGCCGAGACTGAGATCGTTGTTAACCTGATAGGACACGGCGGGATTGATGTTCATAGTTTGAATTGCGGATTTAATACCATGGTAACGTCCTACCCACTCCGGGTCATATTCGGATGACAGACCGAAAGGCACGTTGACCGATAAGCCGACACGCAGACGATCATCTATCGGGTGAACGTAATAGAGGTTGGGTATCCAGGCCGGTACGCCGGCATCCTCGCCATCGTTGCCTGTAATGGGTAAAACTCCAGCCAGAGTTGAACCGTCATCGGTATATTCGATGGTCGGCTTGATATAGTGCGCCGCCACTTGAATTTGCTTTTTGGTCATGCGTCCCATACCGGCCGGATTGAAATAGACCGTGGATGCCTCATCGGCCAGGGCGCTACCACCGGCAAAGGCATTGCCCAGACCACTGGCGCTCTGTTCCACCACAGCAAAACCCGAGGCCTGTACCGCCACAGGTGACAAAAATACGGGTAATGCAATAATCCCCAGCCAATTTCTTCCACTTCTTGTTTTCATATCCACCTCCTGTTGAGTTGTGCCCCTATTGAATCACAAGGCCGTCAAAAAGGTAATAGCAGAACCTTTTAGCACTATTACCTATTGCCCGACTATGCTAACAGTGCTAGTTATTAGACATTGCTTATTGATGCCTTTGTGAGGAGAACGGCCATGTCCTGGAAACGGTTTTTGCCGCTGTTATTAGTGCTGATACTTCAGGGTTGCGCCTCGCCACTGGTTATCAAGGTGGATGCCATTACCTCGACAAATGGGCAAGAGGCGTTAAAACACTACTATTTAAAAAGTGGTTTGAAGGAAGTCAAAGAGGATGACCTCTATTTCATCGAATTCAGCCGTTATGTTAACCATGGCCTGAAACAGCAGGGCTACAGCAGAACGGCCAATGAGAAAGAGGCACAGCTGGTCATTAAATTCAGTTATGGTGTTACCTCAGGATCGGTCGTGCCCTACACCTATAGCCGCCCGCTCTATGAATACGATGCCGGTGACATCATCACCTATGTCGAAACCACCACCGACCCCCAGACCAAGCAGACAACGAAAACCGTGCGCACAATTCATGTTCCACCCCGCCAGCACCTCGTTGGCAGCATCCTGGAAAGCGGCAGTATCGTCGAATACTCTTCTTATATGCTACTGGAGGCATCAGCTAAAGACTCAGACAAGATAGCCTGGCGCACAGCCGTTAAGATTACCGAACAGAGCGGGGATTTGCGCTTGCTTATGCCTTATCTGGCCCATGCCGCAACACCGCATTTGGGTAAGAACAGCGGTGTGGAACAGACCATCAAGGTTAAACAGGGGGACGTTGCCGTCGAGGCGTTCAAACAAGCAGCCATGAAAAATGGCGGTTGACGCCTACTCCTGCGCCAAGGCATCGACCATGGCATCCTGCCAACGGATAAATCGATCCTGGAGTGGCTGATCGTCTTTGGGCCTGAACAGCTCACCCGCCTGGGTCTCGGGCCAAAACTCGGGACGTCCGGCCATCAAATAGGCGGCACCACGCGCCGTAGCCTCCAGTTCGTGCGGACGATAAACACTCATACGATTGATATCTGCAAGGCGCTGACACAGTCCGTCCAACTGGGCCAAACCGCCGGAAACAATGATACGTTTCGGCGTCGGTGACAAGGCCCACATCTCCTGCATATTGATACTAATCAAAAACACCACGCTCTCAATCACCGCCGCCACCTTTTGCCCCGGTTCACCCTCACCGACAAACCGACTGTCAAAATGGGCACGCCAGTATGGTGCCCCCAGGCCGGAAACACCATTCAAAAACAATGGAGGTTCCTTTTTACTGGCCAGCCAAGTTGGCGCCTCCTGCTCCATATTCGTCAGTTTCAATTCATCACGCATCCTGTCGAGGGCGCTGCCGCAACCGTTAACCGTCCCCTCCACCACATAGACGGCCCGATCGCTCTCCTGCAATACCACGCTAGTCAGCAAACGCGAACTGAAACCGGGGTACTTATCCACCGCCCGCTGTACGAAGGCGCCGGTTCCAACGTTGACGTAGTAACAATCTGCCTGCGGCTGGCCAAAGGCGAACAGGGCCGCCGACTGGTCGCCATTGACGATATTCAGGGGCACCCTGTGCGCCCCCATTTTCAAATCCCCGTAGTGATGGCGTGTCGGCACGCAACGGGGCAATGGCTCAGCGGGCAGACCAAACAACGTCAGCAATTCAAAATCCCAGTCCAGCGATTTGAGATTCCACAGCAGGGTACGGGAGGCATTGGCAGGATCGACCAACAACGGTTTATTTTCCAGCAGGCGGAATAACAAAAAGCTGGCCATGGGGCCCCAGGCCAGGCGCCCTTGCTCCAGCGCCTGTTTGACCGCCGGTAGATGCTCCAGGCACCAGTGCATTTTACTCACCCCATAGTGCGCGGTGGCGAACAATCCTGTCTTGGCATGGATCAAGGCATTGTGCGGATCAAACTGAGCCATCCAATCGGCGGCACGTCGATCCTGCCAACTGATAATTGGTGACAAGGCCTGCCCTGTTTGCCTATCCCAGCAGACGATACTGGAGCGTTGCGTCACCAAAGCAGCGGCGGATAACCGACTCACCCTTTCGCCAAGCTGCTGCGCCACGTTATTCAACGCTGACTTTATGGAAGCCACCATCTCTTCGGGATCGTGCTCCACCCACCCCTCGTGGGGATGGCGCACCGAAATTGGCGCAAACCCCTGGACCAGTGCATGTCCCTGGTGATCGAAAACAATGGCACGACTGGCGTGTCCGCCTTGGTCAATTGCTACATAAAGTGGGGGCATAGCCAATACCTGCAATTAATTTAGTTATAAGTAGCGATATTCAGTTTAAACATAGGTTACACAGCGGATAAGTGCCAATCAGCACACAGTTCCCCTTTTACCATTTCAAACAACCGTAAACCCCCGTGCCCGATGGGACGCTAATTTCTAAAGCGGCAAAACTCAACCAGCGGGCAATATAGATAAATAAATTATGAGTAATAGCGACGCGCTCCTGTTATTTTCAGTGGAAAACCTGCACTGTTGCGTAAATACGCAACAGGTGGCCGCTATTGTCGAGCTGCCCCATTTGGTGCGCCTGCCCAGTATCGTCGGTTCCGAATTGCGCGTATTCCAGTATCAAGGCGAGGTCGCCACAGTCATCAGCCTGCGTCGCCGCGTCGGTTTGCCAGAGCCGGCCGAGTGGCATGGAGGTTGTGTTGTCCTGGGCCGGGTTGCCGGTGAACTGCTCGGAGTATGGGTCGATGAGGTCAGCGAGGTCTTGCCCTTGTCGGCTGATCTGCAGTGGAACCAGGAAGGCATCGACACCAGTTTGCCCGACAATTTCTTTGATCGCATTCTGATCAAAGAAGACACTCTGGTTTTCCTGACCAGCTTCGAACGCATTCTGGGGCTACAGGAGGGATACCGGGTAGCGGACCTGATCGCCGACCAGGTGGCCGCAACGTCAGAGCAGGGCGCCGCCGACGCGACAATTCAAAGCCCGGACGCCAGCCAGGGAAGCGGGGATGAAACAGGCCAATGCCCACCTGAATCGGCGGCTGCAGCGGACTATACCGACAAGACACTTGCGGACTCCACAACGCTACAACCAACAATCGATGAATCCACTACAGATGACGCCAATCTGATCACCTCGACAAACATTGCAGAATTGGATAGCAGCGGGCAAACAGACGTCCATGAACCACTGAAGATCATGTCGGACGATTCCACTGACGAATCGACTGAATATCAGAGCGAAAGCGAAGGTGCGAGTAATACGGTCTCCACGTTCGATGAAGCCATGACAACGCCGGAAGCGGATTTGTCAGACACCACACCAACGCCCGAGGTGGTCGAAGTATCGATGCACGAGCGTGATAATGCAGTGGTTGTGCCGATTGCCCAGGTTCACGATCCTGATGCCAACCATCCCGCCAAGCGGGTAGTCCGAGCCCAATCCACCGATGTCTCAACATTCTATAGTCGCGGAAAGCAAATTGGCTTGTCAGTCGCCGCCTCCATCGCAGTCATCGCCGTTGTCGTCGCATTACTCAATACCCACGACTCGTCCGACGAACTTGTGGCCACTCGTGATGAGCAGCAACTGCCTCTACTCCTGGGCAAACAGACCGACGATACCGACATTACACTGCGCGACGAGACATCGGACAGCTCGACCGACAGAATCGAGGAGTTAGCCGAAGATATTGAACAACCGTCACGAACTCAGACGGCTGATGCCGGCTCCACCGGCAAAGCGTTTGAAGGCAAGAAAAAACAAGCGGGCGGATTCGCCGATAAGTTTGCCAAGGCACCGGCCAAGAACGCTTTGGGCAAAGATATCTCGGTGGGCGGTTATACGTTTAATGTCAAAAACGGTAAAGACCTCAAACACAGTGGTACCGCCATTACCATTTCCGACGACGGAACCATTCACGTGGTCCGCCCCGGCGACACTTTGTGGTTTATTGCCGGGAAATACCTCTCCAATCCGTTCCGCTATCCGGAATTGGCGGCCGACAGCCATATACACAACCCCGACCTGATCTATCCAGGCGACGTGGTTACGGTTAAGCGCACTGATGGGGAAAAAGAGGCTGACAATTAGCCCTAAACTTCAGGCTTGACTCTCCAGCATATGGGCGCGGGAGTTGTCGCGCCTGTTAGCCGCTTCAACCCGACGGGTAAAGGCCTCCCCCACCCAGAGACGCAGCATATCGGGATCTTTGGTCCAATCGTAAAACTTGGCAAAACCGGTGTTCATATTATCGACCAGGCGACGGGGTACAATCTCGGCGCGAAAGCGCGTCTTGCCATAGTCAGGATGGGTCGGCAGGCAAATCCCCAACAAACCGGAAAAGGTGCCCACCAGGCGTGATTGCAGGGCAGCGGAGATCTCCCAATCCACCCACTTGCGAGCGAAGGTTTTACCTCCAACCAAAACGACCACGACGGTCTCCGGGGTGATATAGTCCCCTTGGGTTACTCGCCGGATATACTCTTCGTGATTGGGATTCTCCATCTCGATTTCACCGGGACGAAGTGTCTTGACCATCAAAAAGTCCTTACCCAGGGAACACAGCGCTTCCTTGTATTGCTCGTCCTCCGGATAGGCGCAACTGATAAATACCTTGTATTTTTTGTCTTTCTCGTGCTTGTCCCAGCTAAACTGATTCATCGCTGACCCTGCTTGTGCTATCGAAGTTATTGGTTCTGAAAACAAGGGGTTTTCAAAATCATGCGTTTAACTAATAGCGGCAAGGCAGCAGTTTTCTTGATTGAGCCAGGTAAATCCCCCCTGTAGAGAAAATCGCAACATTTCAACAGCTTAATGACCAATAGCCGGAAAGTGCCTGTTTGCTCAAAGTGCGCAAAGAGACACAGTTCCAATGATTCGTTGGTTTATTTAAGAACGAATGGTACGGGTATGCGGTAAAGAACAGGGACCGGTCGGCCATCGGCGTAAGCCGGTTCGAATGAACAACGGCGCACGGCCTCCAATGCCGCCCGGTCAAACAACTCGCCGCCGGATTTAACGACAGTGACCTGGCGGACCCGCCCCCTGGCATCGATCAACGCCTCTACCTTGACCAGCGCCTCTCGTCCCAATGCCTGCATCTGCGCTGGATACTCAGGCACCACCTTATGAACAAAACGCGGCAAGGTCTGCACCTGATAGATAGGCACAGGCTCCGGCAAAGGCTCCGGCTTCTCTTCAACCACCGGTGGCGCGCTCACCTCCTGTTGTTCCGGGGCCACCGTCTCCGTCAACACCGGCTTTTTCACCTCGGGGGGCGATGGGGGTGTCTCGGTCTTGGGCGGCAACACCTGTTTGGGTTTGGGTCGCGGTTTGGGCTTTTCCGGTTTGGGCGGCGGTTCCTCTTTTTTGCGCGGCGCCGGCGGCTGCCACTCCATAAAATCCACGATCATAACCGGCGGCGGCACCGGCGGCTCATGGTAGCCCAGGCGCGGCAGGGCCAGAAACAGGGCCATGTTCATAATCGAACCGGTGGCCAGGGCCCAGTACCAAAAACCGGCTTCAGCTCTCCGAGTGTACGGCATCGGTCGCTATCCCTACCTGTTTGGCGCCACCGGACTTGCAGGCATCCATCACCTTGATTAGATGCTCAGTCATGGCGCGCTTGTCCACTTGCAGCAGAACCGCGCTGTCTGGCGCTGCGCTGAGCTGCTCCTTAACCAGACGCTCCACATCCTCCAGCGTGATGGCATTGTCTTTGTAGTGCACCAATCCTTCCTTGTTGACCAGGAAGACGATCTTCTTCATGACCAGCGGTTCCGAGTGTTTGGACTCGGGCTTCTCCACCACCAGGCCGCGATTTTCCGGAAAGACAGTGGTCACCATGAAAAAGATCAACAACAGAAATACCACATCGATCAGCGGCGCCATGCTGATCTCGGGCTTGCCGCTCTTGATCTCCGGTAGTCGTATCGGTGAGTTATGCATGGACCTACTCCTTGCTCTCCCGGTTATACACGACCATCGTACTCTGCTCGGTCACTGCCAGAAGAAAACGCAAACGTCCGACCAGCAGGTGATGGGCGAAGATTACCGGAATGGCGATGATCAAACCGCTGGCGGTGGTCAGCAAGGCCTGAGAGATACCGTGGGCCATCTCCTGGGGATTGCCGGTACCGTGCAGGGCGATGACATCAAACACCTCGATCATACCCGTCACCGTGCCCAGCAGACCCAGCATGGGCAGCAACGAACCTATGATGGCGATGGTGGGCAGGCTGCCCTCCAGGCGCGGCATCAGTTCGGCCAATTGAATGTTCATCTGCTTGGCCAGGTCCTCCTTATCCGTGACCTCCTCACGCCGAATTCCGGACAGGACGATGGCAATGGGGCTAGAGCGCTTGCCGTTGACCGGCGCCGGTCTGAATGTGACGTCGGCATCAAAGGCCGTCTGATCGCGCAGGGCGCAACCGATCCACAGATGCAGTTGCAGGGCGCGCTCGATCAACATGATCAGTGCCACCCAGGCGGTAATAAAGATCACCCACATCACCGGGCCACCACGCGCCATCAAGTCCAGAAAATCCGTAAACATCATTCTCTCCTTTGTTTAAAAATTGGCTTCCACGCCGAAGAACGGGAAGAAGGGCATACCGATCTGCTCACGCGGATTATCGGTGTATTGATACTTGTCGCCATAATCGTATCCGCTGACGTTGGCGGCATTGGTGGCATTTTGGATATCGAAGAACACCTTCATATTCCAGGTATCGTAGAGAATCGCCCGGTCAATACGTACATCCAGGCGATAGTAAAACGGCAGACGCTTGCTGTTGGGATCACCATACTCGGCGCGCCAGTGAGAGAAGTTACCCAGTTGTTCCGCGTTTTCCTGATCACCACAGGGCTCATACCCCAGGGCGCCGACACACATACCGGTGCGCCCAATCATCGGGGTATAGGGACGACCGGTATGGGCGTGCAGACGCAGACCAACAGTCCACTTCTGCCCCATGGGCTGACTCCACACCGCCGTCAGCGTGTGCGGCTGGTCACTGGAAGACTCGGTCTCCTTCTTGGTCACATTGTCATAGCGTGAGGACTCCATGTAGGAATAGCTCAGCCAGCCCATGCGCCCGCCACTCAATTCGCGTTTGATCAAGACATCCAGGCCATAGGCCTCACCGGTGCCTTCATTGAGATAATTGTCGGGTGGCTCGACGCCGTCTATGGTCACCACCAGATTGCGCATGGGCTTGTGGTAGGCCTCCACCTGCATCTTCCACATTGGCGCCAGGGCGTATTGCATACCAATGATACGATGCTCCGCCTCAGTATATTCCAGGCGGGGATTACCGAAGTCCTTGAGGATCTTTTCACCGCCGGGCAACTGTTGATACAGACCCCAACTGACCGTCAACAACATCTTGTCGGTCAATTGATACTCAACTGCGGTACGCGGAGACAAGGCACTGGCAGCGAAATCGCCACTGCCGTCGATGTCGCTATAGCGTACCCCCAGGGTGGTGGTCAGACGCTCCCCCCAACGCATGCGTTGTTTGATAAAAGGCGCCAGACTGCGCGAGGTCACGGTTGTGTCGATACGAAACTTCTCCGCCTCGGAAAAATTCCAGTTGGGATCATCAAAGGCCGGCGGACGTGAGATATAGAGATCCAACGGCGCCTCTGCGTAGATCGCTTCCACGCCCAGGTCATAGCGGGTCATGGAGTTCGCCTGGAAGTGAAACACCGATTGCAGGCGCGCCTGGCGCACTGAGGAGTTGGCGCGATAGGGTTCACCGGTGACAGGATCGGCACCGATGGTAAAGCGTTGGCCGAAATCCTCGTAGGAGAGCACCGTGTCCATATTCCACTTGTCGCTGAGATTTTGATCCCAGACCAGGCCAATGGTCTGAAATTTCACCGCGGAGTTCAATTCACCCACCACCTCAGGATCGACATCGCTGGGGGAATTCAACACCATGGCCACTTCGTCGCCGGCGGCGAAATACTGCAAGTCGATCACCCCATTACTCAACTCATGGCGTAAGTCTGCCTGGATGTCATAAAACTTGGGGATCACGACAATACTGTCCGGATCCTCATCCTGATTGGCATCCTGGTTCTGCTCCTGAGCCGCACTGATGAAATCATTCAACTGAGCCGGTGTGAATAACAGGTCAATAAAACTACGCCGTGCCGCCACATAAAAACTGTTGTGACCATAATAACCCTCACCACCCAACGGCCCTTCCACTAAGAGTGACGAGTTGTAAACACCCAATACATACTTTTGATGTATGCGATCCTTCTTCGGTGGACGCAGGCGGGCATCGAGAAAACCGCCCATATAATCACCATATTCGACTGGAAAACCGCCCAAAAAGGCATTGAAGTCCTGCACCAGATCGGGATTGATTACCGAGATCATGCCGCCCCAGTGATACATGTAATTGACCGGCAGTCCATTGATCCAGGCGCCGTTATCGTTGACGTCGCTACCGCGGACATAGATCACGCCGTTGCCGTCACCGGCGGAGACCACACCCGGCATGGACTGCAATACCTTGATGGGATCACCCATGGCACCGGGGGCACGGCGTAGTTCCTCGGTTGCCAGCACCACCTTGGAGGTCTTTTCCTGTACGCGCTCAGCCACGACGGTCAAGGCCTCGCCCTCCATGGTCAGGGGGGAAAGATAAAACACGGCTTTGTCGTTCTCTGTGGCCAGATCTTTTTCCAGGGTTTGGTAGCCGCTATTGAGGATTTTAATATGGACAGGAAAACTGACCTCTGAAAAGGTGACCATCCCCTTTTTGTCACTGGTGTCATAATCACCACCAGTACCGACCACCACGGTCGCCCCTTCCACCGGATCACCAGTGCCCTTCTGCAGTACGCGCACTTCCAAAGAGGCTGCCCAAGCCGGCAAATGCACCATCAGCAACAGAAAGCACAGCCAACTTTTTATCATTTTTTCCATTCTTTTCTCCCTTATCGATCTACGCACCTTGCCCGAATGTCAGCTTCCATTGAATAAAACCCGCCGGACAAACCAAAGTGTCACTTTTTATTTCAGGCCCGCATTGTAGACTCCATGGGCCTATCACACCAGAAATACTGCTGAACAAACAGTCACTTGAGGGAACACAACGAGCCAGTCCATGTACACACCCAGGCATTCGCCACTCATTTACTGGGCCTTTTAACACATATTTACACCATATCTTCAACGATCAACACGATATACGACATGGAACAGTAGACAGTAGAGTGAGTCACCATGCACCGATTCGGCAAACAACAATTTTCAATCATCACCTTTCTATCGCTGCTCTTATTACTAGGTGTCACGCTTGTCTCCTATTTTCTCTATCTGGAAACCCGTCGCGAGTTGCAACGGGATCTTAGCAATACGCTTTACAACAACATCGCTATCTTCAATGCTGTCTCAGAAATTGAGTCGCAACACCAGACTACTGCCGACCATGTCGTCGACGAAACCCTCGCAGCCCTGATCAGTGCGAACCAGTACATGGGGCACATGGACACCAATCCTATCGAAGTGGTATTAGCGAAAAAGGAAGAGCAGTTCATTCACTATCTTTTTCAGTCGAAGCACCCGGGAAAATCCCTGTTTGATACACGCAGCAAAGGGACCAAGGAACCAATGATCGAGGTTATCGAGTCTGCAATAAACGGAAAAGAGATAACCGTGAGTGTGACTGACCTGGATGGTAAAGAGGTCACAGCCATTATCTCACCCCTACCGATTCCAAACCTCGCCATCGTGGTAAAAACACACAAGGAACGCGCGTATGGCTCACTACGAAACATCATCATAACTATCTATCTTGGGGCGATCTCCCTTATTATTCTTGGCAGCGCTCTGTTTTATCGTTTGACGAAAAACTGGCTTAACAACATGCAACACAATCAATCCTTGTTGCAGTCTGTCCTGGACAACTCACCGGCACTAATCTATTTAAAAGACACACGCGGCCAATTGTTAGTCAGAAACCGCCGTCACACTATTTCCACATTTCACGAAACACATACAAAGCAAACCAGCTTGGACAGCAATGAACTCGCCGCATTGAGTCAGGGAAGCATAAACACCGCTGAGATCACCATGCGCGATGACCAAGACACCGAAGAAAAGACTTTCCGCAAATTCACCTTTCCGGTTTTTGACAAACAGGCGCGCATCTCTGGGGTGGGTGCGATCATGCTGGATATTACCGAGGCGAAAACGGCCAATTTACTGGCACAGCAGTCGGCCACTCGATTTCAGGCCATATTCAACAATGAACTCATCGGCATCATCGTCGCTGACCTACGCACAGGAGAAGTCATCGATATCAATCAAACCGCGCGTAAACAGCTGCCGCAATTTGACCGAACCGAGCACACTTTGTGCGACATAGGGGCAATGCTTAACCTACAGGATCATCGATTATCCGAAATGATCAAAAACCTGGAACAAAGCACCAAAAGGGTCTACCAGGTCCGGGACCATGATATACACCTCGAAGTCAACACCATACGCTTTCGTTGGCTGAACAGTGCGTATTTGATGCTGACCATTCTTGACGTTAGCGAAAGAGTTCACAACCAGCAGCATATTACCCGCAACCAAAAACTCCTGACCGAGGCACAGCGTGTGGCCAGCGTCGGTCATTGGGAGTGGGACATATTGACAAACGAGCTGTCCTGGTCCAAGGAGTTGTTTCGAATATTCGAGGCGGACCCTCAGGAGGTAACCCCCTCCTTCACAACCTTTCTTGAACATATTCCACCGACTGATCATGTTGCTGTAAACCAGGCAATTACCGACGCACTCAACGGCGAAAAGAAATATTTCGTTGAACATCGAATCATTACCGGCCAGGGAAACGAAAAATTCATACAAGAAAGGGGATTCGTCTACCGCGATGACAGCGGAAGACCGATACGCATGATCGGTACCGCGCAGGATATAACCGACCGGGTAAGGCAACAGAGCGAACTGAAAAAACTTATCTCGGCCATTGAACACAACCCCATTGGTATCGTCATCTGCGACGCCCAGGGTAAAGTGGAATACATCAATCCGCAGTTTACAGCACTCACCGGATTTACCGGCAGTGACATTTTAAACAAGGGAATCGCTCAGTTTCTGGCCGGTGAGAAAAATCATATGGCGGTCGAAATTACTGATGCCCTGGACCAGGGAAAGCATTGGTCGAAGGAGATTACCTATGAACATCATACCCTGCAACCTAAGGTGCTCTTGATCAAGGCCAATCCGATTGAATATAACAACATTGGCTTCAGCAACATCCTGATCACACTCCAGGATATCACGGAACAAAAACGAACTGAGCAGCAAGTCTGGTACCAGGCAAACTACGACAATGTTACCGGCCTGGCCAATCGAATGCGTCTGCACGATCAACTGAAAAACCTGGTGGCAGTCAGTCTGCGTGAGTATCGGACTTTTCCGTTTTTCTATATTGACCTGGATGATTTCAAATCTGTCAACGACAACCACGGACATCACATTGGCGACCGGGTGCTGGTAGAATGTGCCGAGCGGCTCAAGGCCTGTTTCAAACGTCAGTCTGACCTGGTCGCACGCGTCGGCGGAGACGAATTTTGCGCATTGATGGCCAGTGAGTCAGACAAGGAGAACCTGGAGCACATCGCGCAAAACGTCGCAACAGCACTAAGCGCACCTATCATAATCGACGATCAGAAATTCCAGATAGGTTGTTCAATCGGTATCAGCCTATTCCCAGAAAACGGCGAGACCTGTGATGAATTGATGCGTAGTGCCGACCAAGCCATGTACGCAGCTAAAAGCGCCGGCCGCAACACCTATCGGTTCGTCCCGAGCAACAATAAATATAAGTATCAACGTAAAGCCTGATCATCGCCTGTGATTTGGTATATATCCAACTGATAATTACTCCAGGCTGAGCAGAGAGGCATTGCCACCGACCGCGGAAGAATTCACGCTATAAGTCTGCTCCTGCATAAAACGTTGCAGGTAGTGGGGACCGCCGGCCTTTGGCCCTGTGCCAGACAATCCCATACCACCAAAGGGCTGTACCCCAACAACGGCGCCAATCATATTGCGATTGACATAAACATTACCGACCCGGGCATGTCTGCGGATAAAGTCCGCTGTGGCGTCGATTCGACTATGCACCCCCAGAGTCAAACCAAATCCACTGGCATTGATGGATTCGACTACATTGGCAAGCTTGTTTGTTTGGAAGGGAATCATATGCAAAATAGGACCAAACACCTCTTCGCGCAACGCCGTCATGGCTGTCAAAGCGAAAATGCGCGGTGTAAAAAAACTGCCCTGCGGGTAGGGCTGCGCGAACGACGGTACCTTGATTTCCCGTTGCGCATGCTTCATCTGCTCACAGTGAAGCGCCAGGCGGCGTACCGCGTCCGCATCAATCACCGGCCCCATGTCGGTGGCCGGGTCGGAGGGATCGCCCACCACCCAGCATTCAAGCGCCCCCTGTAACAGCGACTCGATGCGTGCCAGTAACTCCTGTTGCACAAACAAGACGCGTAACGCCGAACAACGCTGACCTGCACTGTTATAGGCCGATTGCATGACATCCACCACCACCTGCTCGGGCAGGGCAGTGCTATCGACGATCATGGCGTTGACACCACCGGTCTCGGCGATCAGCGGTACTATCGGGCCTTTGCGCTGTGCAAGGCGCTGGTTGATGTGATGTGCCGCCGCCACCGAACCGGTAAATACGACGCCGGCCAAACGTGGGTGTCCGAGCAAGGCCTCGCTCAGGGTTGCGCTGTCACCGGGCAGGAGTTGCAAAACCGCCTCCGGGATACCGGCGTCGAGCAGCAACTGAGTCAAACGCGTCGCCAGCAAGGGCGTGGCACTAGCCGGTTTGGCCACGACACAATTTCCCGCAACCAAGGCAGCAACAACCTGGCCCAGGAAAATTGCTATAGGAAAATTCCACGGGCTGATGCAGACAAAAACACCGCGTCCGCGCCAATAGAGCCGATTTCGCTCCCCCGTCGGCCCAGGCAGCTCCAGCGCCTGCCCCAGTTGAGTCCTCGCCTGCTGCGCGTAGTATCGACAATAATCCACCGCCTCGCGCATCTCCGCCACGGCATCGACCAGGGTCTTGCCCGCCTCTGCCACACACAATGCGACCCAAGATGAAAATTCCTTTTCCAGCAAATCGGCCGCTTTTTCCAGACAAGCAGCACGTAGCTGTACCGGCGTGTGTGTCCAATCGGCAAATGCCGCACTGGCTGATTTCATGGCCAGATCAACCAGGGCGACATCGGCCTTGACCACTTCGCCGATAACCTGGTTACGGTTGGCCGGATTAAACCGTTTTTCCGCCAAGCCTTCGCGCCATTCACCAGCCACCCAGGGCAGCCCCCGCCACACATGCTTGCGATTCTGTTCTATCGATTTAATCAGGCTTGCCAACTCATCAACGGCAGCCAGATTGGGCGCGAGGGAATTGATGCGCGGTGCGTAAATATCACGCGGCAAGACAATCCGTGGATGGGGGGCGCCGGCCAAAGCACGCACCTTGGCCACAGGGTCCTCCACCAGGGCACTGACCGGTGTTTTTTTATCCGCAAGAAGATTGATAAACGAGGTGTTGGCGCCGTTTTCCAACAATCGACGTACCAGGTATGGCAACAATTCACGATAGCCACCCACCGGTGCATAGACGCGCACCGGCCGGTCACAATGGAGATCCTTGCGCAAAGCTTGGTAGAGCGACTCCCCCATACCATGCAGGCGTTGAAATTCGAAGGTGTGCCCTTCGTCGGCAAACTCCAGCAGTGTGGCCACGGTATAGGCATTATGGGTGGCGAACTGGCCATAAAAGCGCTTCCCCTCGGCAAGTATTCGTCGCGCACAAACCAGATAGGATAGATCGGTAGCGGCTTTGCGGGTAAAGACCGGATAGCCACTCAAACCACGTTCCTGGGCACGTTTGATTTCACTATCCCAGTAGGCGCCCTTGACCAGGCGTATGGGCAGACACCGACGTTGCTCCTTTGCCAGTCGCGCCAGCCACTCGATCACCGTCAATGCCCGTTTTTGATAGGCCTGTACTGCCAGACCCACACCATCCCAGGCGTGCAGGCTGCGCTGTTTCAACACCGCCTGAAAAACAGCCAAGGTCAGTTCAAGGCGTTCCGACTCTTCGGCATCGATAGTCACGCCGACGTGGTTATCGCGTGCCAGTTCGACCAGTTCGACTACCCTCGGCACCAATTGCGACATCACCGTCACCGACTGCGACAACTCAAAACGCGGATGCAGGGCGGAAAGCTTGATGGAGATTCCCGGCCCCGCGTACAAATCGTTGTGCGGCGCATCCTGTTGTCCAATGGCTTCAATGGACCGACCATAGGCTTGGAAATAACGTTGCGCATCCTGCGCGGTGATGGCTGCCTCCCCCAACATGTCGAAGGAGTAGCGATAGTGACTGTTTGCCCCCTCGTGGCTGCGCTGCAAGGCCGCCTCGATGGTATCACCCATGACAAACTGGTGGGCCATAATGGACATGGCCTGTTTCAACGCCAGACGGATCACCGGTTCTCCACTACGTGCCAACATTCGGCGCCACCAGCTCGGCCACTCACCGCTGATAGCACCATCGAGCTTGACAAGACCGCCGGTAAGCATCAGTCCCCAGGTGGATGCATTGACCAGGAAGGAATCACTCTTGCCCAAGTGACTGCCCCAGTCCGCCATTGCCAGCTTGTCGTGGATCAGGCGATCAACGGTGTCACTATCCGGGGTACGCAACAAGGCTTCGGCCAGGCACATCAGCACCACACCCTCCTGATTGGAGAGATCGTATTCGCCGAGAAAGGCATCCAAGGTAGTTTGTTGTGAATGACCAACACGCAGTTTTTCGATCAACGTGTGGGCGCGTGCGTTGATGTGCCCAAGTGCAGTGGCATCACACTGGGCCAACGGTAATAACTCCGCCAACGTTTCCACCTCCGGACGCAGGTGGTGTGCACGCAGGCGTTTTACCAGATCATCGGCAGGCAGTAATTCAAAGGACATTGAAATTGCGTGTGACATAGGGTTAGTTATTCTCTCCACTTTGAGTATAGACAGCGGTTTTTACCCGCCGGCTTTTTTTTGTTAGGCTGAAACGCGAACCGAAAAAAGAGACCTTCCCTGTGAAAAAGACCGTAGTCATACTCAGCCTGGTGTTGGCACTTCCGGCACACGCCATTGTCAATGTGGAACAATTGCATATCGGTATACCGGAACCGGGCCTGGAGGGAAATATCGATCTCTCGTTCTCCGCCACCCAGGGCAATTCAGACTACTACCGCCTAGATCTCGCGGCCGGCAGCCGCTATCACCACGACAACCGTACTGAGGCGCTGATCCTGCAACACGCCATTGGCGCCAGTTTCGATCGCCGCGATACCAATAAGTCCTTTCTTCACTTGCGCCATATCGACCAGGTTACCGCGGGTTGGGCCTGGGAGGGGTTCGGCCAGTTGCAGCGCGACGAATTTGCCCGATTGAAAATCCGTGGCCTGCTGGGCGGCGGGCTGCGCTTTACCGTGCTGGAAAAGACCGAGAAGCAGGCCTTTTATCTGGGCACAGGCGCCTACTACAGCGAGGAACAACTGGAGCCGGCACCCTCATTGATCGAACCCGCATTCACCGCCGATTGGCGCGGTAATGTCTATCTGGTAGTCAAATACCACTTCAGCAGTCAGACCCGCCTGGCTTACACCATTTACTATCAACCGGCCCTGGACGACGTAAACGATTATCGTGCCCTGCAACACCTGTCGCTGAATATCGCCGTCGCCGAGAACCTGGACCTGCGATTGAGCTGGGACAGTAGCGAAGACAGTCGTCCGCCACTGGCGGTAAAGCCCTTAGATAGCAGTTTGCGCACGGGCTTTCGCTGGAGATTCTGAATAAAAAAAGGCCGGTAGGGAAACCGGCCTTTATATTAAGGAAGGAAAAGAATCGGTAAAAACTACTTCGCCATCACATCCTTGATGACAAACAAGGTAATAATTGCTGCAACGATTGCGACCACAATGGAACCACCGTCCATACTACACCTCCGACGATATATATTATTGATTATGCTGACAATACTATTCAACCAAATAGTAGCCATAGTTAATCACCAGACAATACCCCTGTCAAGCACAAGGACATAAAACTTTTCTATCACAGGGATAAATAACATTTTGTTTAGCTGGATACTGTGGAATCATTCCAAATGTTATAGGCGGGACAGTAAATACAAACGACTTCCAGGCAGGGAGAGACCGAAAGGCTTATACAAGAGGGGGGTTTGTATTTTAGCTCCCGCCCCCCTGCCTGAAAATCGGGCTGCTTCATTAGAAGCAACCTTCTGGCATATCGTCCTCCAGACTGGCTAGCTTTAATCACTACCGTCTGTGGTAACAAATTCAAGTTACATTTGGTTACAAAGAAATTGGCCAAGTATCGGGAATTTTCGCTAAACTTGCCGGTCTTCCCAACTTGTCGCATGTTTTCCGAAAAAGTTACGAATAGACCGGGTAACCATGTCCATACCAACAACAAACAAACGGAATTAGTATGTACTTAAGCGCTCGTCTGGTACTCGCTACCACCATCACCCTGGCCGTTTTCCCCATACACGCGCAAACTGCCCTTAACCTGCAGCAGGTTTTACAACGGGTGGTGGATAACAACCCCGCGCTGCCCCTGAATCGCCTGGATATCGATCGTGCCAGTCTGGAGCGTGATAAGGTTTTAAGCCAGCTGGGTTGGCAACTGGGCGCTCAGGCCAAGGTCAGCAACGATGTCAACGCCATAACCTTCAGCGAAAGCGACTCCCTGAGCACTACCGCGCAGGTCCAACGCCAACTGACCACGGGTGGTACCATCGGCATTAATGCCCTGCTCAACCGTGACGATATCAATGGTTTCAGCTTCAGCCCGATCAATCCTTCATACACCAGTACGATTGATGTGCAGTTCCGCCAACCCCTGTTCCGCGGCCTGTACAACCCGGCCTATGTGCAATCCCTGACCGTCGCAGATCTGGGTGTACAAAGCGCGCGTCTTACCTTTGCCCGGACACGGGACGACCTGGCACGCACGACCATCGATCTGTTCTACGGCGCGGTTCTGACCCAGGCCCGTCTGGTCAGCGCACGCGAAGGCATCGAACGCAGCCAACGTCTGCTCGACTATCTCAAGGCCAATGAACGCCTGGGATTGGCCGAAGAGGGCGACATCCTGCAAGCCCAGGCGCAGTTGGGACGTCAGGAGACTGAACTGAAATCCCTGCGCACGGCCTGGGCGCAACAGCAAGTGGCCTTGAATCAGGTCATGCAGCAATCCCTGAACTTCGAGTTCTTCCCCGATTGGAGCCAGATTGATACCAGTCTGCCCGCATTGGATACGGTACAAAAACAGGTTGAGACCTATAATCCCACTCTGCAGGCCCTGCAGACCCAGCTTGATCTGGTGCAGACCACGGTAGAGCGTCTACGCGACAGCAGTAAGGATCAGCTGGATCTGGTCCTCTCCGGCGGCGGTCGCGCCCTGGAAGAGGATGCCGGCACGGCGCTGGGCAATGCCCTGACCCTGGACATCCATGGTGCCTCAGCCAGCCTGGAATACCGCCGTGCCCTGGATAAGCGCGGCAGCAGCGCAGCCTTGCAACAGGCCCAACTGGATAGGCAAAAGGTTCTGCAACAGCTGGAGCTGACCCGTCAGCAGCTGCACTATCAATTGGGCGGGTTGTTGGCCGAACTGACATCGGCGCGCTTTACCCTGGACAGTGCGCGTAACCACTACCGTACCGAACAGGCCAAGATGGAGGAGGCCAACAAGCGCTATCGTGATGGTCGTATCACCACGGCCAACCTGATTCAGTTTGAAAACGACCTGCGCCTGGCGGAGTTTACTTTGCAACAACAACAAATCGAACAATCCCGCAAACGGGACCAACTCAATCTGATGACCGGCGCGTTGTGGCAGGGTGTTGACCATGCCGAACTGACGGAAAAGGAGTAAGCAAGCCATGACCGCGCTGATGCGTTTCTTTGTCGACCGTTCACTGTTGATCAATATGGTGTCGGTGCTAATCCTGGCCATGGGCGCCTATGCAGCCTTTACCATTCACCGCGAGGCCTTCCCCAACGTCAACATGGACTTCATCATGGTCAGCGCAGTCTACCCAGGCGCCACCCCTGAGGAGATCGAACGTCTGGTGATGATCCCGCTGGAGCAGGAGCTCAAGGCCGTCGACGGTGTTAACAAAATGCAGTCCACCGCCTTCCCCGGCTCCCTGTCGGTCGGTCTGGAAGTCGATCCACACCATGAGAACCGCTCACGGTTGGTGAGTGACGTGCAGTTAGCCGTCAGCCGCGCCAAGTTGCCCAAGGATTTGCCGGCGCAACCGGTAGTCACCGAGATCAGCGGCAAGGAGTTCCCCATCATCAACCTGGCCATCTCGGCACCGCGTACCGACCTGGAGGTCAAGCGTCTGGGCGACCGCCTGGAGGATGACATACTGCAAATCCCCGGCATCGCGCGCGTGGTGATCCAGGGCCCACGCAAGGCCGAACTGCGTATCGAGCTGGAACCGGAGAAACTGGATCGCTATCGTATCTCTGTCGCCCAGGTCATTGCCCTGCTGCAAAACTGGAACGTCAATGCCCCTGGTGGTGAGGTCAGCACACCTACCGGCCAGAAGGTGGTGCGTATCGTCGGCGAGTTCACCGATACCAAAGACGTGGCGAATCTGGTGTTGCGCGCCACTGAATCGGGCGCCGCCGTGCGTTTAGGCGATGTGGCACGTATCAGCGAAACCCTGGAAGAGCCTAACACCTTATATACCGCCGCCGGGATCAAGGCGATCAACATGATCGTCATGAAAAAATCCGACGCCGACATCATCAAGACCATCGACAAGATCCGCGCCTACCTGGATACCATTCCCAAACGTTATGGCGAAGACCTTAAAATCACCGCCTTCCAGGATTTCTCCAAGGTGGCCAAGATGCGTCTGGGCGTATTAACCACCAATGGCGCCATCGGTCTGATACTGGTATTCGTCTCCCTGCTGCTGTTCCTGCGCCCCTCCGTTGCCCTGACCACCACCTGGGGACTGCCCATCGTCTTCTTTAGTGGTCTCTATGTCATCTATGCCATGGGCATCACCCTGAATCTGATCTCCATGCTGGGCTTCATCATGGTACTGGGTCTGATGGTGGATGACGCCATCATCGTCGGCGAGAACATCACCTATCACATGGAGAAGGGCTTGTCGCCGCGCGATGCCGCCATCAAAGGCTCGGTGGAGCTGTTCGGCCCGGTAACGGCCACGGTCATGACCACCATCATCGCCTTCCTGCCCATGATGTTCATGAGCGGCATCATCGGTAAGTTCATCTACGCCATTCCCATCGTGGTCAGCCTGTTGCTGTTCTTCTCCTGGCTGGAGTCGTTTCTGGTGCTGCCCAACCACGTAGCCCTGGTAACTAACCCGCACAAACATCCGCCTGAACGCGCCTGGCTACGCGGCCTGGAGCACTTTTATGCCTGGATGTTGGACAAGGCCCTGACCTGGCGCTGGTTGACAGTATTGGCCACGCTTGCATTACTGATCGGCAGCTTCGTGCTGGCGGGCACCCAGATGAAGTTCCAGTTATTCGCCTCGGCGGGCATGGACCAGTTCATCGTGCGCGTCACGGCGCCGCCCGGCACCCGTCTGACCGATATGCGCGAACACCTGTTGAAGATCGACACAGCCATACGTGAACGCATCGACACCACCCACCTGGAGACTACCCTGGCCACCTCCGGCCAAATATCTACGGACAGCAACGATCCGTTGACCCGACGTGGTGACCGTTTCGGCCAGATCCGGGTAATCTTCACGCCGTTTACCGAGCGCCCGGACTCCGATGCCATGGAGATCATGGTAGCCATGGCCAAGGAGATACCGCCACTATTCCCCAATCTGGAAATCGCCTTCACGCCCATCCGCCCCGGCCCGCCCACCGGACGCGCCATGGAGCTGGAGATCTCCGGCGACAACTATGAGGCCATCGAGCGGGTGGCGCGCCGTGCCATTGGATATCTGGAAAAGACCGAGGGTGTCACCACCATCGAAAGCGGCCTGCAACCGGGTGACAGCGAACTGCACGTGATTCTCGACCGCTCCCTGGCCGCCTATGCCGGTGTCAGCCTCTCCTCGGCGGCCAGCCATGTGCGCGCCGCCGTTGGAGGCCTGCCGGTCACCAGCCTGCGCCGTGGATCGGAAGAGGTGGATGTAACCATCCGCTTTCCTAAAGATGGCAAGAACGAATTGGATGTACTGAAGAAACTCTATATCGCCAACGACCGGGGCCGTCTGGTGCCACTGGAAAAGATTGCTCGCCTGGAAGAGAATCCCGGTTTCTCCACCATCCGTCACAAGGACGGCTTCCGTGTCATGAGTGTCAATGCCGACGTCGATGACATCAAGATCACCAGTGCCGAACTCAATGCCCGGGTGGCCAAGGACAAGGAACTCTGGTTAGGTGATGATGCCGGCCAGGTCCGTATCGGTTATGGCGGTGAGGCGGAGAAACGCACCGAGTCGGTTATCGGTCTGTTGTTCTCCTTTGCCTTCGCCATTATCGGCATCTTCGTGATCCTGGCGATCCAGTTCAATAACATCACCTACCCCCTGCTGGTCATGTTGTCTATCCCCTTTGGCGCCATCGGCATCATCATCAGCTTCTATTTCCATGACCTGTTCTGGAAACCCATGCCCCTCTCTTTCTTCGCCCTGATGGGCATGGTGGCCTTGTCGGGCGTGGTGGTTAACAGCGCACTGGTGCTGCTGGTATTCGTCCAACGCGCCATCAAGGATGGCATGCATTGGCGTGACGCCGTACTGCTGGCCGGCCAACGTCGCCTGCGTGCGGTTCTGCTTACCGCTACCACCACCATTGTCGGCCTGTTGCCTACCGCTTACGGTTGGG